>JAEWLO010000220.1 GCA_023457475.1 Pseudomonadota bacterium
CTGGGGAGTTGCAGACGCCACCGCCGGATCTAAGAATTGCAGGATTGCAGGATTGAAATCCTGCTGAAACACGGTCTCAATATCGTGCCGGATCACTGCGTCCAAAGGGGGCGCAGTCTTCGTTCACTGACCGAGACCCTGAATGTCCGCCCATCGCACTGTTTCTTCGTTCCGTACCGCCCGCCTGCCGCAGGCGCTGGCGCTGGCCTGCGCCTCCCTGGTCGCCACCGGGACCGCCCTGGCCCAGGAGGTCTCGCCGACCGCGCTGGACGCAATCACCGTCACCGCCGACCACCGCGAGCGCAACCTGCAGGAAGTGCCGGTCTCGGTAGGCGTGGTGCAAGGCGAACAGTTCCGCGATTTCACCGCCGGCGGCGATGACACCCTGCTGGCGCTGTCCGGCAAAGTCCCCAGCTTCTATGCGGAAACCACCACCGGCCGCATCTTCCCCCGCTTCTACATCCGTGGCCTGGGCAATATCGACTTCTACCTGGGGGCGTCGCAGCCGGTCTCCATCATCCAGGACGATGTGGTGCTGGAACACGTGGTACTGAAGTCCAACCCGGTCTACGACGTGGACCAGATCGAAGTGCTGCGTGGCCCACAGGGCACGCTCTTCGGCCGCAACACCACCGCGGGCATCGTGAAGTTCGACAGCATCAAGCCCAGCCAGGACGCCAGCGGCCGGGTGCAGGCCAGCTACGGCACGCATGGCAGCGTGTCGGTCGACGGTGGTATCGGCGGACCGATCAGCGATATCGCCTCCTTCCGTTTCTCGGCGCTGTACCAGCATCGCGACGACTACGTGGACAATACCTATACGGGCCCCAGCGCGGATGGCACCGTATCGCCGAAGAAGAACGCCATGGGCGGCTTCGACGACCGCAACGTGCGCGCACAGCTGCTGCTGCAGCCCAGCGAGGCATTCTCGCTGCTGGCCTCGGCACATGCGCGCGACTACGAAGGCACCTCGACCCTGTTCCTGCGCAATGCCATCACCCGCGGTTCCAACCGGACCGATGCGCCGCGCGACCAGGTGGCCTACGACGAGGCCGACAACAACCCGCAGGCCTACAAGACCTATGGTGGCTCGGTGAAGGCCGTGTACGACTTCGGCAACGTCGCGCTGACCTCGATCACCGCGTATGAAACCACCTCCGGCTACAGCCGGGGCGACACCGACGGTGGCGCTGCGGCCAACTTCCCGGTCAACGGCGCGCCGAACGGCTTCGGCCAGTCGATGGGCCAGATCCGCGACCTCGACCAGTGGACCCAGGAAATCCGCCTGGCCAACGCCGACAGCAATCGCCTGAAATGGCAGGTCGGCGCGTTCTACTTCGACGGCCGCGACACCACCGACTTCTACCAGCGCGCCTGGTTCCTGCAGGGCACCGCACGCAACCCGAACAACTGGGTGCGCCTGCGCAATACCAACACCTCGTGGGCGGGCTTCGGCCAGGTCAGCTATGACGTGACCGACCGTTTCACCCTGACCACCGGCCTGCGCCAGACCCGCGACGAAAAGCGCACCCGTCTGCTCAAGACCGCCGACACCGTCGCCGGCGTGGTCACCTACCGTGGCCGCACCGACGTGGAAATGGCCGACACCACACCCAGCTGGGACCTGAGCGCGATGTATGCGTTCAACCCGCAGGTCAGCGTGTACGCCAAGGTGGCGCGGGGCTTCCGTGGCCCCACCATCCAGGGCCGTTCAGCCGTGTTCAACGCCGACTTCACCACAGCGGATTCGGAAACCATCCTGTCGTGGGAGGCGGGTGTCAAGAGCAGTCTGTGGGACAACCGCCTGCGTTTGAATGCGGCCGCCTTCACCTACACCGTGAATGACATCCAGCTCAACGGCAACGATTCCAACGGCAACGGCGTCCTGTTCAACGCTGACAAGGCCAAGGCCTACGGCCTGGAAGCGGACATGGAATTGCGCCCGATTCCGAACCTGAGCCTGAGCGCCGGTGTGAGCCTGCTGCACAGCGAGATCCAGGACGACCGCGTGTATGCGCAGGTGTGCGCGCTGAATGGCACGGTGGTGTGCGATGTGTACGACCCGACCATCAAGGTCGGAGCCAACACGTTCGCACAGATCAACGGCAACCCGCTGCCGAACGCGCCGAAGTACAACCTGAACCTTGCCGCCCGCTACGACGTGCCGGTGAACGACAGCGACGTGTTCTTCGTATCCACGGACTGGAACCGGCAGGGATATACCAGTTTCGTGCTGTACGACTCGGCCGAGTTCAATTCCAGGGGGAGTTTCGAGGGTGGGCTGAAGCTGGGCTACTCGGGAAACTACGGGGCGTGGGAAGTGGCGCTGTTCGCGCGCAACATCACCAACGAGAAGAACCTCAAGGGGGTGATCGAGAACTACATGGCGGCGGTGTACAACGAACCGCGTACCGTGGGGGTTTCGGTGAACCTCAACTGGCAGTAGTGCCACGCCTTGCGTGGCTGCGCGGTCTCCGGCAGGGTCGAAGCCACGCAGGGCGTGGCTCTACGACCTGAGCATCAATGCGTAGGGACACGCTATGCGTGTCCACGCAATGTCTCCCCGCTCAGCGCGCCGGCAGGACCGCCTGCAACCGCGATTCCAGCTCCACCTGCCGCCATCCGGCCAACGCCGCGGGCCACTGCCGGCTCTCCAGATAACTCTCCAGGTGTTTGCGTGAGGCCAGCACGCCGTCGGGCAGCCCCAGCTCGGCGGTCCGTGCACTCACCGCGTCCTGCAATTTCTTCAGGGCCTGCTTGTTGCCATCATTGGCGGCCATCGCCAGCGGAGCCTGCGCCTCATCCTCCAGCGGCGTCACGAGCGCATGCCATACCGCACCGGCGAGCTTGCGTGGCGCTTTCGGAAAGCCTTCCATCACCCTGCCCAGCGCATCCTGATCGGCCGGTGGGGTACGTGCCAGCACGGCCGCCAGCTCGTTGTCCAGAATCCAGCTGCGGGGCCGGTCGCTGCTGCGTGCCTGCGCATCACGCCAGCGCAGCAGGCGCAGCAGGCGATGCTGTGCGGCCGCGTCCATGAACTGGGCCGACCGCATGGCCACATGCGGCCATCGCTCCTCGTCGTTCTCCACGCTGGTCAGCAGGCGCTCGGCGTCGTCGCGCAGCCACTGCAGGCGGCCCTGCGATTCCAGTTGTGATTCGATGGTGTCATGCAGCGCGAACAGATACTCCACGTCATCGGCGGCGTACTGCAGCTGCGACTCGGACAGCGGCCGGCGCATCCAGTCCGAACGCGTCTCCCCCTTGGGCAGTGCCACGCCGGTGATCGCCTCCACCAGCTTCTGGTAGCCCATGCCGCCGCCGATGCCGGCGAGCGACGCGCCGATCTGGGTATCGAACAGAGGCCGCGGCAATACGCCGCACGCGACCTTGAACGTCACCAGGTCCTCGCTGGCGCTGTGCATGATCTTGAGAATGGAGGGATCGGCCAGCCAGGTGGCCAGGGCGGCGGTCATGCCGGGAATGAGCGGGTCGATGATGAGGATCTCGTCGCCGACCGCCATCTGCACCAGCGCCAACTGCGGCCAGTAGGTGCGTTCGCGGATGAATTCAGTGTCCAGGCCGATCCGGGGGGGATGCTTGGCGTAGCGGGCGTCCAGCTCCGCCGGAGAAGTGATCCAATGTGCCACGTAGGGTTCCGTTTACTGCAGGGGGCTCGGGTAGGCAGGATAACGCGCCTGCCACGGCCGCGCGCCGTTATGATGAGGCCATGCTGCGAACCCCCGGTCCCCTGACGCTGCTGCTGGCCACGGTGCTGTGCACCCTTATGGCCTGTTCGCCCGAGTCTCCCCCGCCGACGCCTGCGAAGGCGGCAGACGCCGTGACCCCGCAGGAGATCGCGCCGAAGCCGGCGCAGGTGACCATCGGCGGACAGGATGCGGCCGAAACCGTCCAGCGCTGGCAGGTGCCGGTCGTGACGATTCCCGACAATGGCGTAGCCCAGGCGCGCCGCGCGGCGGCCGAGGCGTTCGAGCAGCACCACCTTTACGAAGACGCCGACGCCGCATTGCCGATCTGGCTTGCCCTGCTGCAGCGCGATCCGAAGGATCGTCAGGCACTGGCAGGTGTGAACCGGGCCAAGGAACGCCTGCTGGATGACATCGCCGCTCTCCTGGCGCGTCCGCTCAGGCAGCGCGAGGCTGTGGTCCAGGCAAGCGAGAAGGCTCTGGTGCTGCTCACCGTCGCCCCGGGCGACCCGCGCGTGCGTGAACTGCAGTCACGGGTGGAGCTGGCGCAGCGGGTGATCGCCTACAACCGGGCCGGCGAAGACGACCTGCGCAACGACCGCATCGGCGAGGATGGCGACGGAGCCCTGCCCAGTTTCCGCGAGGCGCTGGCGTTGGCACCGGACAACCCAAGGGCCATCCAGGGCCTTGCCGCCGCGGAAAGCGCCCTCATCCGCCGCGCCGAAACCGCTGCGCGCGCGGCCGATTTCACCGGTGCAGGCCTCTGGCTGGCCGAGGCGGCCAAGGTGCGCGATTCGGCCCCTGCCATCAATGACGCCTTCGAACGGGTGGAGCGCATCCGCGCCGAAACGCTGGTGCGCCTGCGCGATGAAGGCCTGCGCGACCTCACCAGCGCGCAGGGGCTCAAGCCCGCGCGGCAGAAGCTGGAAGACGCGCTGCGCATAGCGCTGCCTGGCGATCCGGTGGTGGCAACGCTGCGCGAGCGGATCGAACTGGTGACCCATTACGGCAGCTTCCGTCCCCGTCAGGTGTTCAGCGACGCGCTGCGTGATGGCGGGCGTGGCCCGCAGATGATCGTGGTGCCGCACGGCG
The DNA here is from genome assembly GCA_023457475.1 of Pseudomonadota bacterium. GTDB lineage: Bacteria > Pseudomonadota > Gammaproteobacteria > Xanthomonadales > Xanthomonadaceae > Stenotrophomonas. The sequence continues at coordinate 4,797 of JAEWLO010000220.1, forward strand.
GGTTCCAGATGGGCGCGGCGGCGGGCGAAATCGGGGCCACGGATGCCGAACGACCCTCGCACTATGTCCGTTTCGATCGGGGGTTCGCGATGGCGATCACCGAAGTGACCGTGGCCGATTTCCGCCGCTATGTGCAGGCCAGCAAGGCGCGCCCGCGTGCCACCCGGCGTGGGCATTCCACCGTGTACGACGAGCGCAGCGGCAACTTCGTGCTGCGCAGCGGGGTGGACTGGCAGTCCGGCTACGACGGTGATCTGGCGCTGGCCAACGGACCGGTGATGCACGTGAGCGTGCGCGACGCCGAGCACTACGCCATGTGGCTCAGCGAACAGACCGGGCGCAACTACCGCCTGCCCAGCGAGGCCGAGTTCGAATACGCGCTGCGCGCCGGCACCAGTGGGCGCTACCCGTGGGGCGACGCGGGCACGCCGCCCACCGGCTCGGGCAACTTTACCGGAGGCGAGGATGTGTCGCCCTCCGGGCGGCGGTGGTTCAACGCCTTCGTCGGGTTCGGCGATGGCTGGTGGGGGCCCGCGCCGGTGGCCAGCTTCGCGCCCAATGCCTGGGGCCTGCACGACATGGCCGGCAACCTGAGCGAATGGGTGGCCGACTGCTGGCACGCCAGCTATCGCCGCGCGCCGGCCGACGGCGCGGCCTGGTTCAATCCAGGGTGCCGCCAGCGGGTGATCCGGGGCGGCAACTGGGCCAACGCCCCCGAACAGACCCGGGCGGCCTGGCGGCAGTCGCAGGATTCGGACACCACCAACGCCCGGATCGGCTTCCGGCTGGTACGCGGTATCTGATTTCACACGCCAGGGCGGTAGGATCGTCCCAGCGCTGGCCGGGGTGGGCCGGCCCCTTCAGGAAGCACGATCATGCGCAGCGATCCGTTTGGTGGTCAGTCGCAGCAGCGGGCTCGACGCCCTGGCCTGTTTGGCAACATCCGCTGGTGGGTGCTGCTGGCTTTCGCCGGGTATGCGGCCTACTACTGGTTCTCCAACCGCAGCGTGGACCCCTACACGGGCGAAAGCGTCCTGATCGACAGTTCGCTCGATGCCAGTCAGGAGAAGGCGCTGGGGTTGCAGGCCTATCAGGAAATCCTGGCCCAGGAGCGGCCGCTGGATCCAAACGCGCAGATCTCGCAGGACGTGCGCGCCATTGCCGCGCAGCTGATCCGCAAGGTGGACGTGGTGGAAACCGCGCTGGCCGAGGAACACGGGCTCAAGCCCGCGCATTTCTCGCGGGAATTCGAGTGGGAAGTGAACGTCATCCAGTCCGACCAGGCCAATGCGTTCTGTCTGCCGGGCGGCAAGATGGCGGTGTATACCGGGTTGGTCCCCGTCGCGCAGACCCGTGATGCGATGGCGGTCGTGATGGGGCATGAAATCGCGCACGCACTGCTGCGACATGGTGCGCAGCGCATGGCGCAGCAGAAGATGACCCAGATCGGGCAGATGGCGGGTGCGGCCAGTGGCATGGATGCTTCCCAGCAGCAGATGGTGATGTCCGCGCTGGGCTATGGCTACCTGCTGCCGTATGCGCGCAACCATGAAACCCAGGCCGATGAGGTGGGGCTGATGCTGGCAGCGGCGGCCTGCTTCGATCCCCGCGAAGCGGTGCCGCTGTGGGAACGCATGGGCCAGGCGGGTGGGGGCCAGGCACCGCCGGAGTTCTCGTCCACACATCCCAATCCAGGCACGCGCATCCAGAACCTGCAGGGGTGGATGCCCAAGGCGATGGAGTACCGGCAGCGGTTCTGTGAGACGGCGGGCGGATCCTGATCGTCTTCGTCCGGCATCCGTTGGACACGCATGGCGTGTCCCTACGCCGCCCACGCCGAACCCGCGCAGTGACACGCCATGCGTGTCAATCGGAACGCGGGATCAGCGCACGGTAACCTTGATCGCGCCGTCCTTCACCTGCGCCGTCAACGTGTCGCCCGGCGCGACGTCCAACGGCGAACGCACCAGCCGCCCATCCTCCGCGCGGGTCAGGATCGCGTAACCGCGGCTGACCGTCGCCAGCGGGCTCACCGCCTCCATCGAACGCGCCAGTCCGCGCAACCGCAACGTGTCGCGCTGAAGCTGGCGGGCCATCGCCGATTCAACGCGCGGCTGCAAGCGCTGCAGGCGTTCGCGCAGAGCGTCCAGTCGACGCTGCGGCACATTGTTGCGCAACACGAGCTGCGCATGCCGCAGGCGCGCCAGGCGACGTTCCAGCTGCTGCTGCCACACACCGGCCAGCCGCCGCGCCAGATCCTGCTGCCGGCGCTGCAGCAGCTGCAGACGGTTCTGCGGGCTCTGCGCATTCAACCGCAGCAGGGCGCGGTCCGCGCGCTGCACGGCCTGCAGCATGCCATGCCGCTGCAGCTGCACCATTCGCGCGGCCTGCCGGCGCAGGCGCAGATGCAGATCGCGCTGGTCCGGCACCAGCAGCTCGGCCGCGACGGACGGCGTGGGGGCGCGCAGGTCTGCGGCAAAGTCGGCCAGGCTGAAATCGGTCTCGTGCCCCACCGCTGACACCACCGGGGTCTGGCTGGCGGCGATCGCACGCGCCAGCTGCTCGTCATTGAAGGCCCACAGGTCTTCCAGCGAGCCGCCACCGCGGGTCAGCAGGATCACGTCGTAGCGGCCGCCGGCGTCGGCCGCGCGCAGCAGCTGGGTGATCTGCGGCGCGGCGCTGTCTCCCTGCACCAGGCTGGGCAGAAGGTCCACCTCCAGCAACGGGAAACGGCGGGCCAGCACACTGAGCACGTCGCGCACGGCCGCACCCGTGGGCGAGGTGATGACGGCCAGCCGGCGTACATGGGCGGGCAGGGCACGTTTGCGTTCCGGCGCGAACAGGCCTTCCGCTTCCAGACGCGCCTTCAGCTGCTCGAACGCACGCCGCAGCGCCCCTTCGCCGGCCTCTTCCATGTGGTCGACGACCATCTGGTATTCGCCGCGCGCGTCGTACAGGGTGATCCGGCCGCGTACGAGCACACGCATGCCTTCGCGCGGCACGAACTTCAACCACTGGCTCTTGGGCTTGAACATCGCCGCACGGATCTGCGCGCGCGCGTCCTTGAGTGTGAAGTACATATGGCCGGACGCCGGACGGGTCACGCCGCCGAGCTCGGCTTCCACCCACACTGACGGGAAACTGCCTTCCAGCAGGTCGCGGGCCAATGCGTTGAGCTGGCTGGGGGTGAGGATCTGGGCGCTACGGTCCATGCACGTTCAACGGGAGGTACAGGGGCTCATGGTCGCACGTTGTGCCGCGCCAGTGCCCACTGCACGTGTTCGCGCACCAGCGCGGAAGCATGTTCCGCGCGCGACTGCAGCGCGGCCAGCGTCTCCTCGGACCCCGGCGCATTGCCCAGCGCCACGGCGATGTTGCGCAGCCAGCGCTCGTGGCCACTGCGACGGATCGGGCTGCCTTCGGTCCGGCGCAGGAATTCATCTTCCTCCCACGCGAACAGCTGTGCCAGCGAGGCGGTGTCGAGCTGGTTGCGGGCGCGGAAGTCCGGTTCGTCGGTGCGCCTTGCGAACTTGTTCCAGGGGCATACCAGCTGGCAGTCGTCGCAGCCGTAGATGCGGTTGCCCATCAGCGGGCGGAGGTCTTCTGGAATGGGGCCGTCGTGTTCGATGGTCAGATAGGAAATACAGCGCCGGGCATCGAGGCGCTGCGGGCCGATGATGGCCTGGGTCGGGCATACATCGATGCAGCGGGTGCAGGTGCCGCAGTGCGCGGTGGCGGGCGCATCCACCGGCAACGGCAGGTCGATGTACAACTCGCCAAGGAAGAACCACGACCCGCCCTGACGATCGATCAGGCAGGTGTGCTTGCCGATCCAGCCCAGCCCGGCGTTGCGCGCCAGCGCGCGTTCGAGCACCGGCGCCGAATCGACGAACACGCGGTAGCCGAAAGCGCCGATCTCCGACGCCAGCGCATCGGCGAACTTCTGCAGGCGGTTGCGCATGAGCTTGTGATAATCGCGGCCCAGCGCGTAGCGCGCCACGTAGGCACGCTCTCCGTCATGCAGGGTGTCCCATGCCTGGATGTCATCCTTGTGGCCGTAGTCCATGCCCACCGAAATCACCCGCACAGTGCCCGGCAACAGCTCGGCCGGCCGTGCGCGCATCGTGCCGTGGCGGGCCATCCAGTCCATCGTGCCGTACAGGCCCTTGCCCAGCCAGTCGGCAAGGTGGGCCTCGTCCTCGCCCAGCTCGATGCCGGCGATGCCGCAGCGCTGGAAGCCGTGCTCGCGCGCCAACGCGCGCACGCGCTCGGCGGCACGGGCCAGGTGGACAGGGGCGGGAAGCGGGACCGCGGACATGGTGACAAGTATAGAATCCCGACATGCCCGAGCTTGCTGAACTGATCGACGTATGGGAGGCGGAACGCCTGCGGCCCCTGCTGCCGCCCCGCCGTGTGGACAGCCACAAGGGCGATTCCGGCCATGTGCTGTGCGTGGGCGGCAACGCCGGCAGCGGTGGTGCGGTCATGCTCAGCGCCGAAGCCGCGCTGCGTGCCGGAGCCGGGCTGGTCAGCGTGGCCACCCAACCGCAGCACATCGCCCCCTTGCTCGCGCGCCTGCCCGAAGCGATGGCGCACGCGGTGGAGGATCGCGACGCCCTGCAGCGCCTGTTGCCGCGCGCCACGGTGGTGGCGGTCGGGCCGGGGCTGGGCCAGGACGACTGGGCGCACGAACTCTGGCGGCAGGTGATGGCGAGCGGCAAACCGCTGGTCGTCGACGCCGATGCGCTCAACCTTTTGGCCGCGCATCCACATCCTGTCCCCGACGCCGTGCTGACCCCGCATCCCGGCGAGGCCGCGCGGCTGCTGGGCATCACGACCACGGAGGTGCAGGCCGACCGCCCTGCGGCGGCACGCGCGCTGGCCGAGCGCCACGCCGCCGTGGTGGTACTGAAAGGCGCGGGAACCCTGATCGCCGCGCCGCGCGCACGCCTGCGCCGGGTCGCTGCCGGCAATCCCGGCATGGCCGTCGGCGGCATGGGCGACCTGCTCACCGGCATCATCGCCGCATTGCGTGCGCAGGGCCTTTCGGCCTTCGACGCCGCCAGCGCCGGTGCGCTTCTGCACGCGCTGGCCGGTGACAGCGCCGCCCCTGATGGCCAGCGTGGCCTGCTTCCCACCGACCTGCTGGTGCCGCTGCGCCGGTGGGCGAATCCCCCATCGTGAATGCAATGACCGACTTTTTCCTCGCCGCTCCGGAGGACACCGACCTGCTCGGGCAGTGGCTCGCCGCCACCCGACCGCCGCACGCGGTGGTCCAGCTGCGCGGCGATCTGGGCGCGGGCAAGTCAACCCTGGCCCGCGCGCTGCTGCGCGCTTTGGGTGTCAAGGGCGGCATCCGCAGCCCGACCTACACGCTGGTGGAGCGCTATCCGCTGGACGACGGCCATGAGGCCTGGCACTTGGACCTGTACCGCATCGGGCAGGCCGACGAGCTGGAGTTCCTCGGCCTGGACGAGGGCAGTGCCTCGTTGTGGCTGGTGGAGTGGCCTGAACGCGGTGCGGGCGCGCTGCCTCCTACCGATCTGGTGGTAGCCCTGGAGATCGACGGGCAGGGCCGCCGGGCCCGGCTCACCGGGGCCAGTGCGGCCGGTGCTGAATGGGTTCAGCGGCTGCCGGACGGGGGTGACTTGCAGGCTCTTTCTGTCGGCTGACAGGAGGAAATGACCCTAGGTTACGGATTGTTAAGGGAAAAGGTGTTGCTTTTCATTCAGCACGGTGATTGAATCCGTATCCATGCCAATGGGGAAGCCGCTCACCGCTGTTTTTGCTGTCGTCGGACTCTGTCTGGCGAGCGCGGCTGCGTGGGCTGGCGAAGTCCGCCAGGTGCAGTTGCAGACCGGTGCCACCGGCACCCGCGCGGAGATCGCGCTGGCCGGTACAGGCGGTTACAAGACGCTCGCGCTGTCCGGTCCCAACCGCCTGGTGGTGGATTTCCCGGACTCCAGCGCCATTCGCAACCTCAAACTGCCGGCCCCGACCGGGGTAGTCACGGCCGTGCGCACCGGCCAACCCGTGCCGGGCACGTTCCGGGTCGTGTTCGATCTGGCCGAGTCGGTCGCCCCGTTCAAGCCGCAGATGCTCAAGCAGGGCGAGGAGTCCCGCCTGGTGATCGAGTGGCCGGGCGACGCGCCGGTCAGCGCCGTCACCTCGACGGCACCCGCCGCGGTGCCTGCGGCAGCCGTTCCGGCCAACGCGACCCCGGCCCCGGTACCCGTCCAGACCGCGTCGGCACAGGGCCCAACGCCCGCGGAAGCCGCGCAGGCCCGTGACGAAGCCGCGCGTGCCACTGCGCTGTTGACGGCCAACGCACGCCAGCAGGCCAGCGCTACCGCCGCGGCACCGGTGCCGACCCCGGCCGCACCGACCGCCACCGCGAACGTCGCGTCGGCCGGTACCGTCAATGCGGCAAGCAGTTCGGCAGCATCGCCGGCGGCCATTCTTGCCGGCCAGTCGACGACGGCCGTCGTGCCGGCCCCTGTGCCGACCCCGGCCGTGCCTGTGCAGGCCCCACGTCCTGTGATGCCCAGCGACGCGTCCCGGATCAAAATGCAGGCGGGCATGCGCCCGCTGGTGGTGGCGATCGACCCGGGCCATGGCGGCCAGGATCCGGGCGCGGTCGGTCCGACCGGCAAGCGGGAAAAGGACATCACGCTGGCAGTGGCGCGCGAACTTGCCCGGCAGGTCAATGCCACGCCGGGCCTGAAGGCTTACCTGACCCGCGACACCGACGTGTTCATTACGCTGCCGATGCGCGCGCAGAAGGCACGTTCGGCAAAGGCGGACATCTTCATTTCGATTCACGCCGATGCGGCGGAGAACCGAGCCGCGAAGGGCGCGTCGGTGTACGTGCTCTCCCCCAAGGGCGCGTCCTCGCAGCGTGCGCGCTGGCTGGCGGACAAGGAAAACGCGGCCGACCTGGTCGGCGGCGTGCGGTTGCAGCAGACCGAGGGCACGCTGGCCAACGTGCTGCTGGACCTGGCGCAGAGCGGCTACATGAAGGCCTCGGAAGACGCGGCGGGCCATGTGCTGGGTGGCCTGAAGCGCATCGGCAAGAATCACAAGCCGAACATCGAGCGCGCGAACTTCGCGGTGCTGCGGACGTCGGACATGCCGGCGATGCTGGTGGAAACGGCTTTCATCTCCAACCCGGACGAAGAACGCCGCCTGATGGACCCGGCTTACCAGCGCCAGCTCGCGGGTGCGGTGCTGGATGGCGTGCACACCTTCTTCAGCCGCCAACCGCCGCCGGGCACGCTCTACGCCGCCCGCGCCCAAGCCGAAATAGACGCCGCCAGTACTGTTGCAGGCGGTAGCAAGTAAAAGCCCGCGCAAGCGGGTTTTTATTTGCCTGCCTGCTGCTCGTTGTCGCGCGTAAAGCCGGTGCGCAACGGTTCACTGCTTTGGCGGGACGGTGCGGGTTTGCGGGGGACGCCGTGAATACGTCCATGTAGGCTTCTCAAAAACTTCCATGTTTTTGAGACCCCCCAAAACCCGCCCCGACCCACCTTCGACAGGTGGTCGGTGGCCACGACAAACGCCAAATCAATTGCCAGATCAACGGCAGTCACGCAGGGCGTGGCTCTACGCCGTGGACTTTTTCATGGCTACCGACCCACTGTCGGAGGGCCGGCGGGGGTGGGTTTGCGGGGGAATCGGCGCCATGGATGGCGTCCGCTTAGCCTACAAGGACGTACTTGCAGCGACCCCGCAAACC
>JAEWLO010000221.1 GCA_023457475.1 Pseudomonadota bacterium
GTACTTCGCTTCGGATCGCAGCGGTGGCAAGGGCGGCTTCGACCTGTACCGGGCGGCGGTGGCCGCTGATGGCAGCGTCGGCGGGCCTGAGCCGCTGGCCGGGCCCAATACCCGTGATGACGAGCGCAGCCCGGCATTACGGCCGGATGGCTTGATGCTGCTGTTCGCACGCAACGGAAAGCAGGGCCAGGGTGGGTTCGATCTGTACCGGGCTGACGTGCTGGCGGAGGGGTTCGGGGCGGCGCAGGCGCTGCCGAAGCCGTTGAATTCCGCCGCCGACGAGCTGGGCGCGACGTGGCTGGACAACCAGGGCGCGCTGGCGTTTACCCGGATGGCGAACGGGAAGTCGCAGGTGTGGGTGGTGGGGTGTGATTACACCGAGGCGGCGGTGCCGTTGGTGTTGTCGTTCAACGCGGCGGACGGGCAGACCGGTTCACCGGTGGTGGACTGGAACAAGCCGGGCGAGCTGGTGGTGAGCGGGCAGGCAAAGGCACCACGCGCGGGTGGGTTGGACCTGTATCGGTTGAAGAAGCCTGCCCCCGCCTGCGCCGGTACCCCGTAGAGCGGGGCTTGCCCCGCTGCCTTTCGCGCCGCATTGCCTGCTGCCGGGCAAGCCCGGCACTACCCCAGGTCATGGGCGTTGCCGCTTTTCACTGCCCGCGCAACAGCTCCGCACGCTGCTGTTCGTACTGCGCCTCGGTGATCTGGCCCTCGTCTTTGCGGTGATTCAACGCCGCCAGCTCAGCCTGCACCTGAGGTGCCAGATTGCTCTCACGCGCCAGCGCCGCAGCCGCCGACGGCTGCTCGGGGGCACGCCGCGCCGCGCGTACCACGCTGCGGATGATCAACCCGATCACCACCGCGAACACCGTCACGCCGGTGCCCCAGGTCAGCCACTGCACCCATCCCATCGTCTGCATCATCGTGTTCCTGTTCCCTATCGCGGCCTATTGTCAGCGCTCACGCAGCCAGCGCGCCACCTGCGGGGCGAAATAGGTGAGCACGCCATCGGCACCGGCCCGCTTGAAGCACATCAGCGACTCCAGCACGCAGGCACGTTCGTCCAGCCAGCCGTTGCCCGCCGCGGCCTTGAGCATCGCGTACTCGCCGCTCACCTGGTACGCGAAGGTCGGCACACCAAACTGCTGCTTCACCCGCCGCACCAGGTCGAGATAGGGCATGCCCGGCTTGACCATGACCATGTCCGCACCCTCTTCGAGGTCCAGCGCGATCTCACGCATCGCCTCGTCCCCGTTGGCCGGGTCCATCTGGTAGGTCTTCTTGTCGGCCTTGCCGAGGCTGGCCGAGCTGCCGACGGCATCACGGAACGGGCCATAGAACGCGGAAGCGTACTTGGCCGAATAGGCCATGATGCGGGTGTTGATATGGCCGCTGGCGTCCAGCGCGCGGCGGATCGCGCCGATGCGCCCGTCCATCATGTCAGACGGCGAGACGATGTCCACGCCGGCTTCGGCATGCGACAGCGACTGCTTGATCAATGCCGCCACGGTGATGTCGTTGAGCACGTAGCCCTTGTCGTCGATGATGCCGTCCTGGCCGTGCGTGGTGTACGGGTCCAGCGCCACGTCGGTCATCACGCCCAGTTCCGGGAAGCGCGATTTCAGCGCACGAACCGCCCGCTGGGCCAACCCGTTCTCATCCCAGGCCGCCGCCGCGTCCAGCGACTTGCCGGCCGGGTCGATCACCGGGAACAGGTCGATCACCGGAATGCCGAGCTCCAGGGCCTCTTCGGCCACCTTGAGGAGCTCGTCGATGGACAGCCGCTCCACGCCCGGCATCGACGCCACCGGCGCGCGACCGCTCACGTCATGCACGAAGACCGGGTAGATCAGGTCGTCGGTGGTCAGCGTGTTCTCCCGCATAAGCCGGCGCGAGAACTCATCGTGGCGCATGCGGCGGGGGCGATAGTCGGGGTGGGCCATGGGGATGCTCCGTAACAGGTAATCAGGGGTGCCGCATCACTGCAGCAGATAGCGGTGCGGCTGCAGCGGCGCGGGCAGCGGCTGCACGCCGAGGCTGTCGAGCAGGTCGATCTCCACGGTGCGCACCATCGCATCCAACGGCAGGTCGTTGGGTTCCAGCCCGAACGGCTCTTCCATTTCTTCGCCCAGCTGGTCCAGGCCGAAAAAGGCGTAGGCCAGTACTGCCGACAGCACCGGCGTGGCCCAGCCCAGCGAGCTGGCCAGGCCGAACGGAAGCAATACGCAGAACATCCATGCGCAGCGGTGCAGCAACAGGGTGTAGGCGAAGGGCAGCGGGGTGAGCAGGATGCGCTCGCAGCCGGCCTGGATGCTGGACAGCGCATGCAGCCGGGTTTCGAACTGGGCGTACAGGATCGAGTCGATCTCCCCCGCGCGCAGGGCGGCCGCGGTCTCGGCCGCGATGAGCGCCAGCAGCTGGTCCGGCACGTTCTGGCGCTGGCCCAGGTGCGCGAGGTCGGCCGCCGGCACCCAGGGCTTCGCCGCGGCCACCGCGTCCTGCCCGCGCAGACGCGCCGCCAGTGCATGGGCGAACCCGATGCCGAGGCGGCAGATGCGGTCGGCGCGTTGCGGGTGATCGGCCAGCAGGGTGCTGCACAGCCGGGCGAGGCTGCGCGATTCATAGATGAGCTGGCCCCATAGCTTGCGCCCTTCCCACCAGCGGTCGAAGCAGGCGTTGTTGCGGAAGCTCAGGAAGATGGAGAGCACCAGGCCCAGCAGGGTGAAGGGGGCCACGGAGACCCGCTCGATACCCGGCGGATGGGCCAGTTCGGTGAACGCGGCCACGGCGATGGACAGCACCAGGATCGCCGCCACCTTGGGCGCGATGGCCGGCACGATCGAGCCGCGCAGGATGTACAGCAGCTGCCAGCCGTGGGGACGAGGGCGAATGATCATGCGGCATTTTACTCCCGCTGGAGCGCTGCCTCGCCTCCTGCGACGCAGCGTCGCAGGCACCCCGGTAGCCCCGGCCGTTGGCCGGATGCGCTTTAAATGATCCCGCCGCCCAACGACAACCGCACGATCCCC
>JAEWLO010000222.1 GCA_023457475.1 Pseudomonadota bacterium
TGTGAGCGGACAACAACAGGCGCGCACCTTCGCCAGCGGCCACCCGCAGCACGTCGGCGAACACGCCGGCGGCCGTCACCTCCGGGCCGGCACCCGGCCCCTGCACCACCAACGGGTTGTCACAGTAGCGGCGCGTGGTGAACTGCACCACGTTGTCGGTCAGGCGCAGGTTGGCGAACGCATGCGACGCCGGCAGCTCCACCAGCCCTACTTCCGCACCGTCGGCCGAGAGCCGTGCCACGTAACGCAGCACGGCACCGCGCGCACGGGCCTGCGCCAGCCGCTCGGCAAACGCCGCATCCACCCCGGACAACCCGGCCATGAAGTCGGCCACACTCGCCTCGCGCAGCGTTTCCGGCACCAGGCTCTCTACGCGCACCTGTTCCAGGCTCAGCTCGCGCCCGGCCTCACGCGCGAGGATCACCAGCTTGCGTGCCACGTCCACGCCGGACAGGTCGTCCCGCGGATCGGGTTCGGTATACCCCAGTCCACGGGCCTCGGTGACCAGCTGCGAGAACGGAGCCTGGCCGTCGTACTTGTTGAACAACCAGGCCAGGGTGCCCGAGAAGATGCCATCGATCGCCAGGATCTCATCCCCGGTGTCCACCAGGTCGCGCAGCGTGGTGATCACCGGCAGGCCTGCGCCCACCGTGGCCTCATAGCGGAAGCGCGCGCCGCTGGTGGCGGCCGCTTCGCGGATGGCGCGGTAGCGGTCGAGCGGCCCTGCGCCCGCCTGTTTGTTCGGCGTCACCACATGGATGCCGGCGGCCAGCCAGCCCGCGTAGCGCTCGGCGACCTCGGCGCTTCCGCTGCAGTCGATGATCAGCGCATGCGGCAGGTGTGCGGACAGCAGATGCTCGGTGAAGCGGTCCAGGTCCGACGCCTCGCCCTGCGATGCCAGTGCGTCGCGCCAGTTGCCCGCAAGTCCGCGCGATTCCAGCCGCATGCGGCTGCGTGAGGCCACGGCGCGCAGTCGCAGATCGACATTCGCACGCGCCAGCAGCCCGGCATGCGTGGCCAGCAGCTGGTCCAGCAGCGTCGCCCCGACGTTGCCCGGTCCGATCACACCGACCGAGAACGTCTGCGGCGACAGCCAGAAGCCGGCATGCGCCGCGCGCAGCGCCTTGGTGGCCTGCCCGCTGTCCACGGCCACGGAGATGTTCCGCTCGGAAGACCCCTGCGCGATCGCCAGGATGTTCACCCGGGCGCGTCCCAGCGACTCGAACAGGCGTGCGGCGACGCCGGGCTGGCCGGCCATGCCGTCGCCCACGGCCGCCAGCACGCTCACGTTGTCGGTGAGCTGCACCCGCTGCACCTGGCCCACCGCCAGTTCGTGCGCGAAGGCCTGCAACAGCGCGGCCCGTGCCGCCGGGGCTTCCGCCTGGCGCACCACGCAGCAGATCGAATGTTCCGAAGACCCCTGCGAAATCATCACCACCGACACATGCGCGTTGCGCAGCGCGGCGAACACCCGTTCGGCGGTGCCCGGCACGCCGATCAGGCCGGTGCCTTCCAGATTCAGCAGGGCCAGGTCCGGGCTCAACGTGAGCCCTTTGATCGGCCCGGCCACCGTGCGCTCGGCAGTGATGCGCGTGCCCGGGTGTTCCGGGTGGAAGGTATTGCGGATGATGATCGGCAGGCCGCGTTCGATGGCGGGCGACATGGTCTGCGGGTGCACCACCTTCGCGCCGAAGTACGCGAGTTCGCAGGCTTCGTCGTAGCTCAGTGCCTCCAGCTGCACCGCTTCGGGCACCACCCGCGGGTCAGCCGAGAGCACGCCGTCCACGTCGGTCCAGATGTGCAGTTCATCGGCGTTGAACAGGGCGGCAAAGATCGCACCGGAGTAGTCGCTGCCGTTCCGGCCCAGCGTGGTGATGCGGTCGCGGCGGTCCCGTGCCACGAAGCCGGTGGCCACCACCCGGGTGCCCGGGTGCGCCTGCCGCCATTCGGCCAGCCGCTGCGCGCTCTGCACCCAGTCCACGTCCACGCCCAGTTCGCCACGATCCACCACCAGGACCTCGCGCGCATCGAGCACCGCGCAGTCGTGGTCGATGCTGCGGAAGTAATGGCCCAGCAGGTACGCCGAGTACACCTCGCCCAGCCCCTGCACGCGATCCAGTACCTCCGGCGGCAGCCCGCCGATCACGCCGAGGGCAGCCAGTACTTCGGCCAGGTGATCGAAGCGCGCGTCCAGCCATTCCACCGTCGGGCCGGCATGCTCGCCGAGCAGGGCCACCGCCGCGCCGCGATGGCGTGCGCGCAGAGCATGCCAGTCGTCCCGCCATTGCGGTGCGTCTTCGGCGGCACGTTCGGCCAGCGCGATCAGCGCGTCGGTCACGCCCTTCATCGCCGAGACCACGGTGACCTGCAAAGCGTCCTCGCGCGCCAGCAGCAGCTGGGCGACATGGCGATAGCGCTCGGCATCAGCCACGGACGTGCCACCGAACTTGTGCACCACCGTGGCGGTGGCCGCGCGCAGCGGCGAAGGCGGCGCGGATTCAGAGGCGGCGTGGGGAGAGCTGGCAGCGGCGATGGACATAAAGACCTCGGTTGAGGCCCCGCGTCATCCAGGCTGAAGGGGATTCCCCGCCACCTGGTCTGGTGCGGGGCCGTGGTTTTCGGAAGTTACGCGAAGACGACGGACCGCACCGGGCGAGTGGTACCGGTGGTGGTGGTAATGGTGGTGGTGCCGCTGGCCGGGCCGAGCGCGGCCGCGCCGCCGATGAAGGCGGTGATGAACTGCGCGGCGGTGGCGGCGGTAAGGACCATGCGCCTAGAAAACAACGCCGCAGCCGGGCTTGTCAAGTGCTGCAGCGCAAAAACTCAAAGCGGCGATCAGCGCGCAACGTCGTCAAAAAAGTTGCGATTGTGACCATCCATCACACGCAACGGTTCTCACCCGACATGCTCGGCCACCGCGCGCGGCGGCCGGTGCGCGTGCGCGCAGGCCAGTACGCCCGAGACGAGGCAGACGATGGCCAGCACTTCCATCAGCGTCGGCCAGCGCTGCTGCCAGGCAAACCCATAGAGCAGTGCGAACAGGGTTTCGAAGACAATCATCTGCCCGGTCAAGGTCAGCGGCAGGTGGCGGCTGGCGCGGTTCCAACAGGCATTGCCGATCACCGAGGCGAACACCGCCACCCCCGTGCTGATGGCCCAGAACCAGGCCCATTCGACCGGCACGTGCGCGCCGGTCTTGCCCATGAACGCGGCGGGCACCAGCAGCAACGCAAGGCCGCCGGTGGTCACCCCGGTCAACAGCGACCAGTCGTGCCCGGAAAGATCCGGCCGGCGGGCCAGCCAGCGGCTGTTGCCGATCGAGTACAGCGCCCAGGAGAACAGCGCGCCGAAGGCGCACAGCAGGCCCAGCAGGCGGCGGCCGATGCTGCCTTCGGCATGCTCGGCCTGCAACGCTTCATAGC
>JAEWLO010000223.1 GCA_023457475.1 Pseudomonadota bacterium
GCTCCGGCTCATGGCCCAGGGAAGCGCCCACCAGCTCGACCAGCGCCTGGCTCACCAGACTCGACTTTCCCGAGCCGGAGACGCCGGTCACCGCGCAGAACGCACCGAGGGGAAAGCGCGCGTCCAGCCCATGCAGGTTGTTGCGGTGGATGCCGCGCAGTTCGAGCCAGCCGGCGGGCGCACGTGGCGGGCGTCGCGAGGTCGGTCCCTTTCCAAACAGATACCGCGCCGTCGCCGAGGCCTCTACGTCACGTAACCCGTCCGGTGGACCGCTGTAGAGCACGGTGCCGCCCTCCTGGCCGGCTCCGGGGCCGACATCGACCAGCCAGTCGGCGCGACGCAGCATCTCCAGATTGTGCTCGACCACGAACAACGTGTTGCCACCGCGCTTCAGCTGTTCCAGCGCATCGAAGAGCGCTTCGCCATCGGCCGGGTGCAGGCCGGCCGTCGGCTCGTCCAGGACGTAGACCACACCGAACAGGCTGGAGCGGATCTGCGTCGCCAGGCGCAGGCGCTGCAGTTCGCCCGGCGACAGCGTCGGCGTGGTGCGGTCCATCGAGAGGTAGCCCAGGCCCAAGGCCTGCAGCGTACCGATGCGTTCGACCAGGTCCTGGGCGATCCGCTGCGCCGCGATGCGCTTCTCCTCGGAAAGATCCGGCGTACGCCGCACATCGCTGCCACCGGCATGGGCGCTGCCACCTGCTGCCACTCGCTGCCGGGTGGCCTTTTCCCCCGACGCGCGACTGCGCGTTGTCGTGCGGGAGGGGGCACCGAAGTGACCCTCCGCCGCAGGCCGCAGCACTTCGGCCATGTCGGCCAGCGACAGCTGCGAGAGCGCGCCGATGTCCTTGCCGGCGAAAGTCACCGACAACGCCTCGCGCTTCAGCCGCTTGCCTTCGCAGACCGGACACACCGTGCCCACCATGTAGCGGGCCACGCGCTTCTTCATCATCGCGCTCTGCGTGGTGGCGAAGGTATGCAGTACATAGCGGCGCGCCCCGCTGAAGGTGCCCATGTAGCTGGGTTCTTCCTTCCGTTTCAGCGCCGCACGGGTTTCGGCCGGGGTGAAGCCGGCATACACCGGCACCACCGGCTGCTCTTCGGTGAACAGGATCCAGTCGCGCTGCTTCTTCGGCAGGTCGCGCCATGGGATGTCGACGTTGTAGCCCAGCGTCACCAGGATGTCGCGCTGGTTCTGCCCGTGCCACGCCGGCGGCCAGGCGGCGATCGCCCGCTCGCGGATGCTCAGCGACGGGTCGGGCACCATCGACTGCTCGGTGACCTCGTAGACGGACCCGAGGCCGTGACAGTGCGGACAGGCCCCCTGCGGTGTGTTCGGCGAGAAGTCCTCGGCGTACAGCATGGGCTGCTTTGCCGGGTAGGTACCGGCACGCGAGTACAGCATGCGCAGCAGGCTGGACAAGGTGGTCACGCTGCCGACGCTGGAGCGCACGCTGGCCTGGCCGCGCTGCTGCTGCAGGGCCACCGCCGGGGGCAGCCCTTCGATGGCGTCCACATCCGGCACGCCGACCTGGTCGATCAGGCGGCGTGCATAGGGCGAGAGCGACTCCAAGTAGCGGCGCTGGGCTTCGGCGTACAGCGTACCGAAGGCCAACGAGGACTTGCCGGAGCCGGAAATGCCCGAGAACACCACCAGCGCGTCGCGCGGGATGTCCACGTCCACGTTCTTCAGATTGTGCTCGCGTGCGCCGCGTACGCGGACGAAGGACGACGTCTTCAAGGTCTTCATGCACCGGAGCATAACGGCGGCGATGTGCACGATACGGTAGCGCCGGCCGTTGGCCGGCCCTCGGTGCTCCACGATCGTGCATGGGCCGGCCAACGGCCGGCGCTACCGCGTGCCCAGCGGATTGGGCTGGTTCACCTGCGGCAGCGTGCCGGCGACATGCGACGCCAGCCAGTCGGCGAAACGGGTCGGCCCGAGCAGCGCATTGGCCTCCGGGGTGAGGGTCAGGTCCTTCAGGCGTGCGCCGTAGTACCGTACATCCGCATCGCCCTCCACCGGGCGGTCGTCCTGATGGAAGTACATCACCCATTCCACCAGCTCGAACAGCCGGTGCCGCTCGGGACCGGCAATCTGCAGCAGGCGTCCGGCCGGCGGCGCGGTGGCGAGCTTGGCCAGGATCGTCGCCACATCATCGGCCGCGACCGGCTGCACCTCGGCCAGCGGCAGCCTCACCGGTTCCCGAATGCCGCCGGGAGGCACCAGCTGGGCCATGAACTCGAAGCATTGCGTGGCCCTCACCAGCGTGGCGGGAAGGCGCGCCTCGCGCACCTGCCGCTCCTGCGCGGCCTTGGCGCGGAAGTAGGCACTGCCCTGCAGATAAGGCGTACCCACGACCGAAAGCGCCAGCAGATGGCGCACCCCCGCCCGCTCGCTGGCGCTGACCACGTGCGCGGTACCGGTCTGGAAGAAGCGCGCAACGTCCGGGTCCTCGAACACCGGCGCATTACTGGCATCGACCACCACGTCCGCCCCGGCAAGCACGGCATCCAGCCCTGTCCCCGTCAGCACATCCACGCCGGTGCGACGGGATGCCGCCACCACCTCATGTCCCTGCAGCCGCAGCCCTGCCACGACCCGGCTGCCGATCAGGCCGTGGCCACCGAGCACGATGATCTTCATGAAGGTCTCCGTTCGATCACATCACGATGGGGCTGGCCGGCACGGGTGCCACCGGAACATCACGCTCGTCCAGCATCTGGCGCAGCTCCAGCTCGATGCCGGTGCACAGCTGCGAGATCGGGATGTCATTGGCACCGCCCTCGAACGGATTGGCGCTGCTTTCGCCCACCTGGTCCAGTGCGACGTACATCCACGACACCAGCACGCCCAACGGAATCGCCAGCCAGACCATCTGCCCGGCCATGATGCCCTGCACTTCGGCGTTCATCGGGGCCAGCAGATCGATCATGCCCAGCGGCAGCAGCAGGCAGAGGATGTAGACGAAGATGACATTGATGATGGCGTACTGGCGGGGGTACGGGTAGTTCTTGATGCGTTCGCTGCGCGCCTGCTGCTCGTGCAGCTCGCGCAGCAGCCGCTGCAGTTCGGCGAAGGTCGCCGCCGCCAACTGGCCCGCGGCCAGCATCTGCTTGAGTGCCGCGCTCTGCAGCGCCAGCACCTCGGTGGCCTTGCCACCTGCACCGAGGATGCGCGCGCGTTCCTCCGGGCTGACGTACTTGATCAGCTCCAGTTCCAGCGCGCTGGCCTTCTCCGGCACCGCGAAGTGTTTGCGGTACTCCGCGTTCGCGACCGCCTTCTGGGTTTCCCACGGCTTGCTTTCGCGCATCTGGTAGCGCAGTGCGGTCAGCCAGGCCAGGTGCCGGTACACCAGTCGCCGGGCCAGATCCGGGGAGTCCACCCCATCGCGACTGAGTGCGCCCCACATGCGGCTGGCGCTGTTGATGGATGCCCAGATCTGCTGGGCTTCCCACAACCGGTTGTAAGTCTGGGTGTTCTTGAACCCGGCAATCAGCGCCACCGTAGTGCCGAGCATGAAGATCACGTTCCACGGCACCACCAGCCAGCTGAGGCCGGCCAGTTGATGCAGTGCGACCAGGGTGACGTCCAGCGCGATCAGCACGTACAGCGGCCGACGCGTCCAGAGCAGAAATTCGGAAATGGTGTAGGAACGTCCAGCGTGCATGAGGTCGATCTCCAGCAGAAGGATTCAGGGTGATGCGGGTGCGCCGTCGGGCAGCACCGTCACCACGTGGGTGATGCCGTTGCGGAACATCTTCGAGTAGGGGCACACGCGCTCGGTGTTGCGGACCAGTTCCGCGGCCAGCGTCGGCTCCATGCCCGGCAGCCACGCGTCGACCTCGGCCGAAAGCAGGTAGAGCCCGTCGATGGGATCACGCGAGAACGTCACCGCCACCTCCACGCACGCGTTCAGCAGGGTCAGTCCGGCGCGTGTGGCCAGCAGACTCATCGCGCCGTGGAAGCACGCCGCGTAACCCGCCGCCAGCAGCTGTTCCGGATTGCTGCCACCGCCGGGGCCGCCGAGTTCGGGCGGCAACCGCAGCTGCAGGTCCAGCGCGCCGTCATCCGACCGCACCACGCCCGACGCGCGGCCGTGCCCGGTGACGCCGCCGTCGATCCGGACGCGGCCGGTGTACAGCGGTCGCACCGTGTCGCCGAGGTAACGGTCCAGTACCCCGGGCGGGGGCGGTCTCAATTCGGACATGGCACGTCAGGCAGGTACGGTCGCCACCGACCGCTGCAGCCAGGCGCGGATGTCCTGGCGGCCCAGCCACGCCGCACCCGCCGGCACCAGTGTGTCGTCCTGCAGCACGGCACCGAAGTAGGAAGCCTGCGGGTCGCCGGTTACTTTGCGCGCGTCGCCGGTCAGGTCCAGGTAACGCTGTGCGAGCTCGTCCATGCGCGCCCGCTCGGGCCCGGCGATCTCGACCACACCGTTCACCGGCGGCTGCTGCGCGATGCGCGCCACGGCCTCGGCGACCTCCTCGGCGGCAATTGGCTGCACCAGGGCGGTGGGCAGACGCAGTGTGGTTCCGGCGGCCAGAAGGATGCCCGGCAGGAACTCGAAGAACTGGGTCGAATGGATGATGGTGTAGGCAATGCCCGCCGCGCGGATCAACCGCTCCTGCGCGATCTTGCCGCGGAAGTAGCCACTGGCGGCCAGCTTGTCCGTGCCGACCACGGACAGGGCCACGTGATGCTTCACGCCGGCCTTCGCTTCCGCGGCGAGGATGTTGCGGCCGGCCGTCTCGAAGAAGTCCAGCACTGCGGCGTCTTCGAAGGACGGCGAATTGGCCAGGTCGACCACCACGTCCGTGCCGGCCATCGCAGCGTCGAGTCCGGCACCGCTGAGGATGTCGATACCGGTGGAAGGCGCGGCCACCACCACCTCATGACCTGCCGCGCCCAGGCGCTCGACCACTTTGCTGCCGATGCGGCCGGTGCCGCCGATGACGAGATACTTCATGTCCATGCTCCAGGAGGAAAGGGAGAGTGCAGGAGGATGCTAGGAGCGCACCGCCGCAGGCAGTAGATCCGTGCGCGGACGCAGACTGTTGCCTGTTGCGCAGCAATGCGGAGATGCCGCCACGCGGGGCGTGGCGCTACCGCCAGACGGCGGGATCCACTGGCCCAGGATGCATACCGCCCTGCTGCATCTGCTCCCAGTGCGTGACCACGTCCAGATCCAGCGCGCGCACCTCGGTGGTGATGAAGTCGATGAATGCACGGATGCGCTTGGGCAGCTGCCGGCGGCTGAGGTAGCACAGGTAGTGCCCGCGGTCGTCGGCGGCGTACCGGTGCAGCCCGCTGACCGCCAGGCCGGCGTCCAGCGCGGCACGCACCAGATAATTCGGCAGTTGTGCGACGCCCTGGCCCTGCAGCATCGCCTGCAGGGCGAGATCGGCGTCGTTGAACACCAGCGCTGCCGCCGGCTCCACCGACAGCGGTTGACCGTCCATACGGAACTCCCACGGCTGCAGCCGGCCATTCGGCTGACGCAGGCTGATGCAGGTGTGCGCGGACAAGGCGGCCACCGTATCGGGCAGGCCATGACGGGCCACATAGCCCGGTGCGGCACAGACCAGCTGCTGCATCGGGATCAGGTGCTTGGCGATGACGTCGCTGTCATCCAGCACGCCCTCGCGGAATGCGACGTCGATACGGTCGGCGGCCAGGTCCAGTGCGCGGTCCTCCAGCTGCAGTTCCAGCGACACCTCGGGAAAGCGCTCGCGGAAAGCGCCCATCAATGGTGCGATCACGTTGCGCCCGAAGCCGTGCGTGGCGCTGACCCGTAGATGCCCGCGCGGCGGACCATCACGCAGGTCGCGCATTTCTTCCAGTGCCTGCAGGATGCGGTCGACGCCGGGCCGGCAGCCTTCGTGGAACAGCTCCCCTTCGCGGGTGAGCGAGGTGGAGCGGGTAGTGCGCAGGAACAGGCGCACGCCCAGCTGGCCTTCCAGCTTCTGCACGCTGCGGCTCACCGCCGACCGACCGATGCCGAGCCGGTCGGCCGCACGCGAGAAGCTGCCCTCGTGGGCGACCGCAATGAACGCCATCACGCCGGCGTAACTCGCCGAGAAGCCGGTGCTCAGTGGATCGGCCGCCTCTTCGACGCAGGAGGCATCGGTCAGGGACATGGCGGCGTCGCTCCCGGGCGAACACATGGGGTGGAATTTTCAGGGCTCATGCAGGACAGACGGGCCAGTGCACTGCGCTGTGACACCCCGGCCGCCGTTGATTGGTGCGCGTTGCTCAACAGTGTGCGTCCGCACTGCCGGCTACCGGCGTGCGCGCATCGCACCTAGCCTGAGCTTCGAGCCTTCGCTCGCCCCCCTCCCTCTTTCCGGACCGGAACACGACCATGACCGAACGTCTCGACTACCAGAAGCAAGCGCCTGCCCTGTTCAAGAAGCTGCTCGACTACAGCATGGCCGCGCATGCCACCACCATCGAAGCCTCCATCCAGGACCTGGTGTCCATCCGCGCCTCACAGCTCAATGGCTGCGGGTTCTGCGTGGACATGCATGTGAAGCAGGCAACGCTGCACGGCGAGCGCCCGCTGCGTCTGCACCATCTCGCGATCTGGCGCGAGTCCACCCTGTTCAGCCCGCGCGAGCGTGCCAGCCTGGCCTGGACCGAGGTGCTGACCCAGTTGCCGGCGCAGGGTGTGCCTGACGAGCTGTATGAACGCGTGCGCGGCCAGCTCTCCGAGCAGGAAGTCGTCGACCTGAGCCACGCCATCATGGCCATCAATGCGTGGAACCGCATCAACATCGCCTTCCGCAGCGAGCCGGGCTCGCGCGACAAGGCGTTCGGCCTGTCCGGTTCCGGACTGGAATGAGTCCTGGAGGTCATCTCATGAGACACATCCTGCAGGCACTGCTGCTGACCCTGCTGGTCAGCCCCGTGGCCGTGGCAGCCACGGTCCCATCCGCACCCGAACCGGTGGTCAAGGCGGTGATGACCCAGGCGCTGCCCGAGTATCCGGGCAAGGAAGCCCTGATCCTCACCGTGGAGTACCCGCCTGGCGGTGCCGATCCCATCCACCGCCACGACGCACACGGTTTCGTCTATGTGCTGGAAGGCCACATCGTGATGGGCGTGGCCGGTGGACGCGAGGTCACGCTGGGGCCGGGCGAAGCCTTCCATGAGGGTCCTGCGGATCTGCACACCGTGGGGCGCAACGCCAGCGCTACGGAGCCCGCGCGGTTCGTGGTGTTCCTGCTCAAGGACGCCGGCAAGCCTGCCGTGCTTCCACCGCATTGAGCTGTGCC
>JAEWLO010000224.1 GCA_023457475.1 Pseudomonadota bacterium
TTCCCATCCAGCGCGGCACGCGCCAACCGGCTCAGTGCCGCGTCGACTCTGGCCGGTGCACCGGCTGCCGGCGGCGTCCACGGCAACCGTTCCACCGCCAAAGCGCTCAGCGGCAGCAGCATGAACAGGACGACCAGTGCGACGTGCAGCAACGGGGTGCAGCCGGTACGGGAGCGAAGCGAGGTGCTGCGGTCGGCCATCGGGACTGCCCTGTCATGTTCGGCCTGGCGGACACTACGGCACCCTCGCCGTCGCCGCCAGTCCCGTGATGCAGGGGTCACGGCAGGCCGGACAGGCGTTGTGGGAAGGTCTGCTCCAGCCATTCCACGAACACGCGCAGCCGATGGGTCATGTGACGGGTCTGCGGGTAGATCAGGCGCAGAGGCAGCGACGCAGGCCGCCACTGCGGGAGGATTTCCACCAGCTCGCCACTGTCGAGCGCCGCCCTGGCGGCATGTTCGAAGGTCTGGATCACGCCGATCCCGGTGATGGCCGCGGCAAGGTGCGTGCTGCTTTCGTTGATACCCAGTTCGTGCTCGCCGATGATCTCGACGTGTTCACTGCCGCGCTCGAACCGGAACGGAAACGGGCGGGCACTCATCGAGGACAGGAAACTCACCAGACAATGCCCGTGGCGCAGCGCATCCGGGTGTGTTGGCACCGCGCGCCCCGCCAGGTAGGCCGGGCTGGCACAGGTCACGACCCGTGCATCGCCCAGGGCATGGGTCACCATCGAGGTATCGGCCAGGGCTCCGATCCGGATCACGCAGTCCACGTGCTCGCCGATCTGGCTCAGCGGACGGTCCGAAACGCCCAGGGCCAGATGGATATCCGGATAGCGCTGCATGAACCCGGGCAGGGCCGGGATCAGCACATCGCGCGCGGTGGCCCCGCCAACGTCCACACGCAGGAGACCGCGCGGGGCGTCGCCGGTTGCGCCGAAGGACGCGTCGATATCCTCGAGATCGCCCAGCAGACGACCGGCCTTTTCGTAGTACAGAATGCCTTCGGCGGTGGCCGAGACGCGGCGCGTGGTGCGCTCCAGCAGCCGCACCCCGAGGTGGGCTTCCAGCTCGCGGATGGTCTTGCTCAAGGTGGCGCCGGGCATGCCGAGCGATTCTGCGGCACGGGTGAAGCTGCCGGCTTCGACGACGCGGGTGAACGCACGGATGGCGATCAACTGGTTCACGTGTCTGCTTCCTGTCCGCCCACCTCCTGCTTCGGTGAGCGTAGCAACCCGTCGGGGACGGCAGTACCGTAGTTCTACTGGGCAAGGCGCAGCCGTCTACAGACTGCGTGCCCACAACTGCGACACCTGCGGCATCCCGAACAGCTGTTCGTGCTGCTCGGTAAGCAGCTCGAAGCCGCACCGTTCGAACAGGCGGCGTGCGTCGGTGAGCGCGGCATTGGTCCACAACACCATGCGCCGATAGCCCACCGCACGCGCGAAGCTCATGGCTTCCTCTACCAGGTGCAGACCGATCCCCTGCCCACGCGCGGCGGCATCCACATGCAGCAACCGCAGTTTGGCGTTTTGCGCGTCGTGGCGCACCACGAAGACGGAGCCGACCGGCGTGCCATCCTGTTCGGCGATCCAGCAGCGTTCCGTCTGCGGATCATGCTCACGCAGAAACCGGGTGACGATGTCGGCCACCAACGCTTCAAAGTCCGCATTCCAGCCGAACTCACGCGCATAGAGCGCGCCATGCTTGTGGATCACCCACCCCATGTCGCCCGGCCGCGGCGCGCGCAGCACCGGACTCGAGCCCGGCGTACCCAGCAGCGAGCGGATCTGCAACATGGCATCCAACAGTCGTTGCCGCCCCGGTGCGCCCAGGGTCTCCAGGGTGCTGCGTATCGCGGCCGCCTCCGCGTCCTGCAGCGGCTGCAACAGGGTACGACCGGCATCGGTCAGTGCGACGCGGCGCGCACGGCCATCCATCGCCGAAGGCGGTCGCTCGACCAGTCCACGCGCCTGCAGCCCGCTGAGCAGCCGGCTCAGGTACCCGGCATCGAGATCAAGCACGTCGCGCAGGGCGGCCGCGCTCGCCGCACTGGCATCGGCCAGCGCCCACAGCAGCCGCAGCTCGGCGTCCGCCACCCCGTCAACGTGCCGCCCGGCCGCATTGGCCTGAAGACGCTGTGCGTAGAAACGGTCGAAGGTGCGCATCTGGGCAACGGCAACCGCATCCGGTTCTGACATAGCCTGTCCTTTAAGTGCTTTTGGCAATTATTAGTTGCCTTAAGCACATATACAAGGCGGTTATGTGATCAATATCGCGAGTTATCACGCATAAACGAAAGATTCGTTGCAGTACGGTTTACGTTCTGTTAATTCTGCGTGTAGCGACCAGGGCCCTGGCCGCAAGGAGAAACACACGCATGAACGACTGAAAACGACCAACCGACAATCAGACTGCAAGGTGCATGCATGAACTACCGAACTGGCAGTAGTGTTCAGGCCCCAAAAGCGATAACGCCATTGGCATCTGCAGTGATGGTGGCCCTGGCCACCGCCCTGCTCGCCGCCAGCCCGCGCGCGGCGGCACAGGACAGCAGTACACAGGGAACCTCTTCAGCGACCACCCTCGATACCGTTTCGGTGCTGGGCAGCCGCACCAAACCGCGTACGGTGTCTTCCTCGGCAGTGCCGATCGACATCATCAGCGGCGAGGAATTCCGCAACCAGGGCGCGACCGATGCCCTCGACCAGCTCAAGGTGCTGGTGCCCTCGTTCAACGTCAGCACCATTCCGATCGACGACGCCGCCAGCCTCGTGCGCCCGGCCAACCTGCGCGGTCTGCCGCCGGACAACACCCTGCTGCTGGTGAACGGCAAGCGCTTCCATCGCTCGGCGGTGATCACCTTCCTCGGCCACGGCCTGTCCGATGGTGCCCAGGGTCCCGACCTGTCGGTGTTCCCGTCGCTGGCGCTGGAACAGGTGGACGTTCTGCGCGACGGCGCGGCCGCCCAGTACGGTTCGGACGCCATTGCCGGCGTGCTCAACTTCGGCCTCAAGAAGCTGCGCGAAGGCGGGACGGTGGAAGCGTTCGCCGGCCAGTACTACGAGGGCGATGGACTCACCACACAGTACTCGGCGCAGATCGGCCTGCCGATCACCGAGCATGGCTTCGCCACGCTGACCGCCGAATGGCGAAAGGCCGACGACACCTCGCGCAGCGTGCAGCGCGACGACGCCGCGGCCGCCGCGGCGGCGGGCTATCCTGGCGTCAACGATCCCGCACAGATCTGGGGTTCGCCCAAGGTCGACGACGACCTGAAGTTCGTGGCCAACCTCGGCTACGAAGCCGAGAACGTGGAGTTCTACCTGTTCGGCAACTACGCCAAGCGCACGGTGGATGGCGGGTTCTACTACCGCGATCCGACCTCCCGTTCCGGCGTGTACTCCAACGACGGGGGCGAAACGCTGCTGGTCGGCAACCTGACCGGTGCCGGTGCCTGCCCGACCATCGCCCTGCGCGACGGGGCCGGCAACCTGATTCCGTACAGCACGGTCAGCGCAGCTGTCGGTGCGCTGCCGTCCAACTGCTTCACCTTCCTCTCCAGCCTGCCCGGCGGCTTCACCCCGCGTTTCGGCGGCGAGCTGGAAGACGCCTCGGTGTTCGCCGGAGCCAAGGGCACGTGGGGCGAATGGTACTGGGACGCCAGCGGCTCCTGGGGCCGCAACGACATCGAGTTCACCATCTACAACACGGTGAATGCCTCGCTCGGCCCCGACCAGCCGGCGGGCCTGTACTTCCGCCCGGGCGGCAATACGCAGACCGAGAAGAGCGTCAACTTCGATGTCAGCCGCGACATTCCCGCCAGTTTCAGCAGCCAGCCCCTGCGCCTGGCCATGGGCGCGGAGTGGCGTGAGGAGAGCTTCAGGATCAGCCCCGGCGATGGCCCCTCCACCGCGATCGGCCCGCTCACCCAACAGGGCTTCGCGCTCGGGTCGAACGGCTTCAACGGTTTCAGCCAGCGTACCGCCGGCACCTTCGACCGCCGCAACTGGGCAGCCTACGCGGACCTGGAAGCGCAGCTGACCGAACGCTTCCTGCTGGCCGGCGCGCTGCGCTATGAAGATTACGATTCGTTCGGCGACACCACCACCGGCAAGCTGACCGGCCGCTTCGACTTCAACGAGCACTTCGCGCTGCGCGGTGCCTACAACACCGGTTTCCGCGCCCCCACCCCGGGCCAGGCCAACATCAGCCAGATCAGCACCGTGTTCGGCGGTACCGCGCTGGAAGACATCGCCACCCTGCCGCCAACCAATCCCATCGCCCAGCTCAAGGGCGCACGGCCGCTTACCCCGGAGGAGTCGAAGAACATCTCGCTGGGCGCGGTGTGGACCGAAGGCGACTTCCTGCTCACCGTCGACGGCTACCAGATCAAGGTGGAAGACCGCATCGCCCTCAGCACCAGCTTCGCGGTGACGCCGGAAGAACGTGCAGCGCTGGTTGCCGGCGGAAACCCCGAGGCCGCTTCGATCTCGCAGGTGACCTACTTCGGCAATGCATTCGACACCACCACCACCGGCGTGGACGTGGTGACCAGCCTGAAGACCGATCACTTCGGCGGGACCACCACGTACTCGCTGGCCGCGAACTGGAACCGCACCAAGGTCGACCGCTACGACACCGACTTCATCGACGAAGCGCGCGTGTACAAGCTGGAGAAGTCCCTGCCCAAGACCAAGGGCTACTTCAGCATCAACCACCAGCGCCAGATCTTCCACGCCAACGTGCGCTTCAACTACTACAGCTCCTGGTACGAAGACCATCTGGACAGCGGGGTGATCTCGGCCGAGGACGGCGGCCTGCCGATCTACGGCGGCAGCGCCCTGATCGTGGACGCCGAACTGGGCTGGAAGTTCGATTCGGGCCTGTACTTCAGCGTGGGCGCGCAGAACCTGTTCGACCGCGTGCCGGCGGACAACCCGTGGGGCGGGGTCGCCGGCGCGCAGTACCCGGTGCATTCGCCGTATGGCTTCAATGGCGGGTTCTACTACGCCCGGGTGGGTTGGCGGTTCTAGTCACCGGCAGGATTGGGGGGCCATGGATGGCCACTCTGTCCCACTCTCCCGCCGTGCAGGCGCTGAGTGCTGATTTTGCGGAGAACGCCCGAAGTC
>JAEWLO010000225.1 GCA_023457475.1 Pseudomonadota bacterium
ACCGGTGAGATATCGCGAGGGTCGGGCGGTCGACGCGACCCGTGCGATAGCCGTTCTTTGATCCGGGTCCCAGTAGGCACGTAGCGGTTCGTAGCCCCGGCCGTTGGCCGGACACCGCGCGCAGCGCGGCACAGGCGTCCGAAGGGGATTCTATTGCGGCGGCCACCTGTCGGCCGACGTCCAGCGCCGGCCGAAGCCACCCGAACATCACTTGAACTTGTAGACCACGTTCATGGTGGTCAGGGTGTCGGTCTTGCGCTTGTCGGCGGCCACGTCGCTGTTGTAGCGGGCCTGCCAGGCGGCCTTCAGTGCAAGGTGCTCGTTCATGCTGACCGACACGCCGAAATCGTTCTGTCCGAAGGTGTTGTACGAACCCGATTCCACCAGCAGGGTGTTGATCAGGTCGGTGTTCGGGGTCAGCGAATACTTCACGTCGAACAGCCCGCGGCCGATCAGGCCGGTGCGGGTTTCGTCATCTTCGGTGTTGTGCGTGCGGCGCACACCCGGGCCGATCTGCGCGTCCATGTAGAACCGGTCGCCGTCCACCAGCCGGGTGCCGTAACCCAGACCGAACGAGCTCTGGCGGTCGTAGGTGGCGAAGTCATCGCGCTCGTAACGCACCGTGGCGGTCAGCTGGCGGTGTTCGCCCAGCTGCAGCGCGCTGCCGGCGCTGCCGGTGTAACGGTTGGCGGTGGTATTGCGCTTGCGCGTGGTGGTGCCGTCGTCGGCGGTTTCGGTGTACTCCGAGCGCGAACGCAGGCCGAACAGGTCCATGCTGTGCACCCAGTCGTCATCCGTGTAACGCAGGCGCAGGCGGCCGTTCGCACTTTCGGTGTTGCTGTTGCCGCGCGCCGAGGCGAAGCCCAGTTCGCCGCCGCTTCCACTCCACGGCGAGGTCATTGCGGCCAGTTCGGAGGTGTCCTGTGCAAAGGCGGCCGGGGCACTGAGCAGCAGGGTGGCAAGCAGCGTCACACGCAGGGACATCAACGGTTCTCCAGAACGGGCGGGGGAGGAGCAACCATTGATCATACTGGATGCCTTCACGTGGTTTTTGCATTTCCCGAGCCCTGCTTCATCAGGGGTTTGGACTGTGCCCTGTTCAGGGGAGTTCCACGCGCAGCGCCGGATCATTGAAATGCGAGTAGGTCACGGTGGCCTGGAAGGGCGTGCCCTGGGTCTGGCCGTGACGCTCGATCCGCACCGGCAGGCCCTGCGCATTGACCCAGTAGAGCAGCCCCTCGGGTGCCGCGCTGGCGTGGCGCACGCGATAACGACGCGTGTCCTGGCCGGCCACCGTCTCAGGGCCAAGATCGTCCACCTGCAGGTCGGCGGGCACCGCGTCCGCCGGCAGGGGACTCCGCCACTGCGCCAGTACCTCCGGCGGCACCGGCACCTGGCGGACTTCGCCTTCGCGCTGCAGGAAGAAGGTGCCGTTGATGATGGTCTGCGTGCCGGCTTCCGTTTCCAGGCGGTAGCGGTCCGGTGCGACGAAGGTCATCGCGGCCTCCATGCGGCGGGGACCCTGCAGCTGCAGCAGGGCCTGGAAGCTGCGCAGTTGCCCGAAGCGCTGGCTGGCGTCCAGCACGGCCTGCGCGGGAGATGCAGCGGCAGCGGGAGGCGCGACCGGGACGAGGGCGGGCGCGGCGTCCTGCGCCGGCGAAGTCGTCTCGGGACCCGGCGAGCAGGCGGACAACAGCAGACAGAGCACGACTGGGGCGGGCGACAGGCGCATGACGGGGCCGGATCGGGTAGGGGAGGCACACCATAGCCGAAGATGCCGCGCAGGCCGCCACAAGGGCGGCGACTCGGACATAATCGGAGGCATGGACAGATACGAACGCATCAACGCCCTGCACCGTCTGCTCAAGGCCGCCCGGTACCCGGTGACGGTCGGAACGCTGCAGGAAAAACTGGAGTGTTCCCGGGCCACGGTCTACCGCGACCTGGCCTTCCTGCGCGATGCGTTGATGGCCCCGGTGGAGGGCGACGGCGAGGCCGGCTTCCGCTACCAGGAGGACGAGAGCGATCGATTCGAGCTGCCAGGCCTGTGGTTGAGCTCGGAGGAGCTGTACGCCCTGCTGGCGTCGCAGCACCTGCTGTCGCGTACCGGCGGCGGGGTGTTGTCCAGTGTGCTGGCCCCGTTGCAGCAGCGCATCGAGGGCCTGCTCGCGGCCCAGGCCGGGGTCTCCAGCTGGCCGGTCGACCGGGTCCGGGTGATTCCGCATCGCGGGCGCCGGTTCGACGAGGCCAGCTTCCGTGCCGTGGCCTCGGCCGTGCTGGAACGCAAGCAGCTGGCGTTCGAATACCGCGCACGGTCCACGGACGAAGCCACCCGGCGCACGGTGTCGCCCCAGCGCATGACCCACTACCGCGACAACTGGTACCTGGATGCCTGGGACCATGGCCGCGAGGGTCTGCGCAGCTTCGCGGTGGATCGCATCTACAAGGCCCGCGTGGTGGACACGCCGGCCCGTGACGTGGACGACAGCGAGGTCGAAGAGCAGCTCGGGGCGAGCTATGGCATCTTCTCCGGCCCTCCCAAGGGCTGGGCGACCATCCTGTTCAGCGCCAAGGCCGCCCGCTGGGTGGCCGACGAGCACTGGCACGCCAAGCAGCAGGGCCGCTTCCTGGCCGACGGGCGCTACGAGCTGAAGGTGCCGTACAGCGTGTCGCGCGAGCTGCTGATGGACGTGCTGCACTATGGTTCGGATGCGGAGATCATCGAGCCGGCGGTGCTGCGCGAACAGGCCAAGGCCCTGCTGGAGCTGGCCTTGAGCAATTACGACGCCACGCGCTGAAACGCAGTACCCCGGCGTAGAGCCACGCCCTGCGTGGCTTCGAGG
>JAEWLO010000226.1 GCA_023457475.1 Pseudomonadota bacterium
CTGTTGACCGCCTCGCCGCTGGAGACCTGGCGCAAGGAACGCTATGCCAGCTTCGACAGCGGTGCCGGCAAGGAGTTTGAAACGGGAGCGCTCAGCCTCACCGAACTGGCCGCGCAGGCCGCGAAGATCGGCGAACCGCGCCAGGTCAGCGGCAAGCAGGAACGCTACGAAAACCTGATCAACCAGTACCTGCAGCGCTGAGGAGGCGACAATGGACCAGACAGCCAGCAGTGGCGAGAACACCCGCCTGATCGTGTTGATCAGCGTGGTGGCGACAATCGGCGGTTTCCTGTTCGGCTTCGACAGCGGGGTGATCAACGGGACCCAGGACGGCCTGCATCAGGCGTTCCAGTCCGGCGAGTGGATGCAGGGCCTCGAGATCGCCTCGATGCTGCTGGGGTGTGCGGTGGGTGCGTTCAGCGCCGGGCGGCTCTCGGACAACCTGGGGCGTCGCAATGTGCTGATCATTTCAGCCGTGATGTTCCTGCTGTCCGCGATCGGCGCCGGTGCGGCCACCTCGTCGTCCTGGTTCATCGTGGCCCGCGTGATCGGCGGCTTCGCTGTCGGCGCGGCCAGCGTGATCTCGCCGGCGTACATCGCCGAGGTGGCACCGGCGCGATACCGCGGTCGGCTGGCCACGGTGCAGCAGATCGCGATCATCAGCGGTCTCACCGCGGCGTTCCTGTCCAATTACCTGCTGGCCGCGTCGGCCGGGGCCTCCACCGAGCCGTTGTGGGCAGGTCATGCCGCGTGGCGCTGGATGTTCTGGATGCAGGCGGTGCCGTCGCTGCTGTTCCTGCTGCTGTTGCTGACCATTCCCGAAAGCCCGCGCTATCTGGTGGTGAAGCGCCGCAAGGAGGACGCGTTGCGCGTGCTTACCCGCCTGTTCGGCGTGGCCAACGCACAAACCAAGCTGGCTGAGATCGACGCCTCGCTGTCCAATGACCATCATCGTCCGCGGCTGTCCGACCTGAAGAGCAAGGTCACCGGACGGATCCGCCCCATCGTGTGGGTGGGCATCGGCCTGGCCACGTTCCAGCAGCTGGTGGGCATCAACGTGGTGTTCTACTACGGGGCGGTGCTGTGGCAGGCGGTTGGCTTCTCGGAGAACGACGCATTGCTGATCAACGTGCTCTCCGGGGCGCTCAGCATCGGTGCGTGCATCGTGACCGTGCTGTTGATCGACCGCATTGGCCGCAAGCCGCTGCTCTGGGTGGGCGCGGCCGGCATGGCGGTGTCGCTGGCGCTGGTAGTGGTGGCGTTCGCCAGCGGCTCGCTGGTCGATGGACACCTGCAGCTGCCCGGCCGCATGGGCACGCTCGCACTGGTGGCGGCCAACGTCTACGTCATCTTCTTCAACGTGTCCTGGGGCCCGGTGATGTGGGTGATGCTGGGCGAGATGTTCCCCAACCAGATCCGCGGTTCGGCGCTGGCCGTGGCCGGTGCCGCGCAGTGGACCTCCAACTTCGCCGTCACCTTGACCTTCCCGATCCTGCTGGCGGCCACGGGGCTGGCGGCGACCTACAGCATCTACCTGGTCGCGGCGATCATCTCGGTGTTCTTCGTGCTCAAGTACGTGCACGAAACCAAGGGCAAGGAACTGGAGCAGATGGAAGGATGAAAACCATGACCCCTCACGCACACCTGCGCCGCACGGGCGCGCTGCTGGCCGCCTTGACGCTGGCGCTGGTCGCCTGCAAGGGCGAGGACCCGTCCGCCGGATCCACAGCGGCACCTCCCCAGGCCGCGTCCAACCCGTGGCCTGAAGTGACCTGGCCGCTGGCAGACGATGTCGCGCTGGAGAAGCGCATCACCGACCTGCTTGCCACGATGACCGTGGAGGAAAAAGTCGGCCAGCTGATCCAGGGCGACATAGCCAGCATCACCCCGGACGACGTGCGGAAGTATCGCCTCGGCTCGATCCTGGCGGGCGGCAACTCCGACCCCGGCGGCCGCTACGACGCGTCACCGGCCGAGTGGCTGGCACTGGCCGATGCGTTCTACGCCGCTTCGATGGATACCTCGCAGGGCGGCAAGGCGATTCCGGTGCTGTTCGGTATCGACGCCGTGCACGGCCAGAGCAACATCGTCGGGGCCACGTTGTTCCCGCACAACATTGGCCTGGGTGCCGCACGCAACCCCGATCTTGTACGCCGGATCGGCGAAATCACCGCACTGGAAACCCGTGCCACCGGCATGGAGTGGGCGTTCGCACCCACCGTGGCGGTCCCGCAGGACGACCGTTGGGGCCGCACCTACGAAGGCTATTCGGAGGCACCGGAGATCGTGGCCAGCTATGCTCCGGCGGTGGTGGAAGGTCTGCAGGGCAAGGTCGGCTCCCCCGAGTTCCTGGACGGCCGCCATGTGATCGCTTCGGTGAAACATTTCCTCGGCGATGGTGGGACGACCGACGGCAAGGACCAGGGCGACACGAAGATCAGCGAAGCCGAGCTGGTTCGCATCCATGCGGCCGGTTACCCGCCGGCCATCGCGGCCGGCGCGCAGACGGTGATGGCCTCGTTCAACAGCGTCAACGGCGAGAAGATGCACGGCCACAAGCCGTACCTGACCGACGCGCTGAAGGGGCGCATGCACTTCGGTGGTTTCGTGGTGGGCGACTGGAACGGGCATGGCCAGGTCAAGGGCTGCACCACCACCGATTGCCCGGCCACGATCAATGCCGGCCTGG
The DNA here is from genome assembly GCA_023457475.1 of Pseudomonadota bacterium. Taxonomy (GTDB): domain Bacteria; phylum Pseudomonadota; class Gammaproteobacteria; order Xanthomonadales; family Xanthomonadaceae; genus Stenotrophomonas. The sequence goes on from JAEWLO010000226.1 coordinate 2,690, forward strand.
ATATGCCCATGGCCTCGGACAGTTGGAAGGGCATGTACGAAACCACGCTCGCGGCGGTGAAGTCCGGCACCATCACGCCGGAACGCCTGGACGACGCGGTACGGCGGATTCTGCGGGTGAAGATGCGCCTCGGCCTGTTCGAGGCCGACAAGCCCTCGGCGCGGAGCGTGGGTGGGCAGTTCGCCCTGATCGGCGCGCCGGAGCACCGGGCGGTCGCACGGCAGGCGGTCCGCGAGTCGCTGGTGCTGCTGAAGAACCAGGGCGGCGTGCTGCCGCTGGCACCGAAGCAGCGCATCCTGGTGGCGGGTGACGGTGCCAACGATGTCGGCAAGCAGGCCGGTGGATGGACCCTCAACTGGCAGGGCACCGGCACCACGCGCAGGGACTTCCCGAACGCGGACACCATTTACGAGGGCATCGCGAAGCAGGTGAAGGCCGCAGGCGGTGAGGCCGTACTGGCGGTGGACGGAAAGTACACCCAGAAGCCCGACGTGGCGGTGGTGGTCTTCGGTGAGAACCCGTATGCCGAATTCCAGGGTGACCTGGCGACGCTGGCCTACAAGCCGGGTGACGAAGCCGACCTGACCCTGCTCAGGAAGCTCAAGGCCGACGGCATTCCCGTGGTTGCCGTGTTCCTGAGCGGACGCCCGTTGTGGGTCAACCGCGAGATCAATACGTCAGACGCCTTTGTCGCCGCATGGCTGCCAGGTTCAGAAGGCAGTGGTATCGCCGATGTGCTGCTGCGCAAACCCGACGGGAGCGTGCAGCACGACTTCAAGGGCAAGCTCAGCTTCAGCTGGCCGCGGACGGCCACGCAGTACGCCAACAACGTGGGCCAGAAGGACTACAACCCGCAGTTCGCGTTCGGCTTCGGTCTGACCTACGCCGACAAGGGCGACCTGGCCGCGCTGCCGGAGGAATCGGGCGTGACCGGCAACGAAGGCGCGGCCGGCGTGTACTTCGCCCGCGGCGATGCCGGCCCCGGCATGGCCCTGCGCCTGGAAAACCCGACGGGGCAGGGCGTCACCGTGACCAAGGTGCCCGAAGCGCTGGACGGTGACCTGCTGAAGGTGACCGGCGTGGACCATCTGGCACAGGAAGATGGTCGCCGGCTTGCGTGGTCGGGCAAGGGCGAGGCGACCGTGGCATTGCAGTCGCACACGGCCCTGGATGTGCAGCGGGAAAGCAACGGCGACCTCATGCTGCTGACCACGCTGCGCGTGGAATCCGCACCAAAGGGTGATGCCTGGTTGGCGGTGGGGTGTGGCACCGGCTGCACTGCACGCATCGCCATCGGGCCAACCCTTGCAAAGCTTCCGGTGGGGCAGTGGACGCGTGTGGGCGTACCGTTGAAGTGCCTGGCGGCCGCAGGTGCGGACATCGGAAAGCTGGATCGCCCCTGGTCGATCACCACGGCCGGTGCGATGACGGTTGCGGTGTCACGCGTTGCACTGGGCGCGCTGAACGAAGCAGAGGCCACCGTTGCATGCGCAGGTGCATGACCGGCACCGGTGGCAAGGCTCCGCTACCGAGGCTTGGGCGGAGCCGCCACCGAATCGCGCGTGACCAGGTGGTGCGGTACCACGTGGTCCATCAGCGTCTGGGTGTCCTCGGTCCTGCTGCGCACGTTGCGCAGCAGGATATCGATGGCGGCCGAGGCCATTGCGGCGATGGGCTGCTGGACGGTGGTGAGTTCCGGCCACACCGTGGTGGCCGCCGAGGTGTCGTCGAACCCGACCACCGAGAGGTCACGCGGCACGTCCAGCCCACGCCGGTGCGCCACGGAAATGGCGGCGGCCGCCATGTCGTCGTTGCTGGCGAAGATGGCGGTCGGCGGCTTGCGGTGGGAAAGCAGTTTTTCAGCCGCTGCAAGTCCGGACCGGTAGGTGTAATCACCCTGCTGCACCAGGCCGGGTTCGACGACCAGGCCTGCGGCATTGAGGGCGGTCACGAACCCTTCGTAACGCAGCGCGCTGGCGCTGAGATCCTTGCGCCCGCGAATGAAGCCGATGCGACGATGCCCCTGCTGGATCAGGTAGTCCGCCATCGCAAGGCCTGCGTGGAAGTCATCGATGCGCACGCAGGACACCACGTCGCTGCGTTGGCCCGATGCGATGGCCACCACCGGGATGCCGGCCTTGACCAGTTCGGTCAGAGCAGCCTTCGATTCGCACAGGGGCGGTGGCAGGATGACGCCATCGACCCGTCCCGCCAACGCCCGCGCGGCCTTGCGTTCGGCGTCGACGCCCATCTCTTCCCAGTACTCGATGACCAGCTGGATGGCCGCATTGGACGCAGCGCGCAGCACGCCCACCAGCAATGCCTGGAGGTAGGCCCCACTGGGGTTGGTATAGATGAGTGCGATGCGCGTGTGCTGCGCGGCAGCCAGCGAGCTTGCGGCCAGGTTTGGCGTGTAGCCCAGTTCCCGAACCGCCTGCATCACCCGCTCGCGGGTTTCCTCGCGCACCTTGCCCTGGTTGATGGCGCGCGACACCGTCATCGGCGAAACCCCGGCCAGAGCGGCCACTTCGTCGATCGTCACGCCACTGGTCCTGCGACGGACCGATCTCTTCGGCTTGTCCAATACGCGTTCCCTTTCCTTTCTGTGACATCACCGCGCAACAGGAACGCTGGATGAAGCGCCCCGGGGCTGTTGCGAGCTTAGCGCGTAATTTCCTGACGGTGCTCCTCCGCGCTGATGTCTTGCGGTGTCACCGGGGGCGCGCCATTTTTCTGGCGTTGCTGGGCTGCACCGGCAGCGTACGCGCGGAAGATGGCTACGCACTGTGGTTGCGGTATGTGCCGGTGGTGCCCGTGCAGAGCGTCGACAACCGCGGGCCGCTGGGCGACCTGGTCGCGCCGGATCACACGCCCACGCAGCGTGCCGCGCGCGATGAGCTGGTTCGCGGCCTCAGCGGCATGATGGGGCGCGCGCCCACGATGCACCGCGACGGGTTCTCCGGCCCCGCAGTGGTGCTGGGCACGCCCCGGTCGTCGGCCCTGGTGGCCCCCCTGCAACAGGAGCTGGAGACGCTGGGCGCCGAGGGTTACCTGCTCCGGCAGACGCGGATGCACGGGCGCGACGTTCTTCTGGTGGCCGCGCGGAGCGACATCGGTGTGCTGTACGGCGTCTTCCACCTCCTGCGGCTGCTGCAGACCGGCACTTCGCTGCAGGCGCTTGAGCTGCGCGAATCGCCGCGCATCCGGCTGCGCGTGCTCGACCACTGGGACAACCTCGACCGCCATGTGGAACGGGGCTATGCCGGTGCGTCACTCTGGGACTGGCAGACCCTGCCGGAGTGGCACGACCCGCGCTACACCGACTACGCGCGCGCCAATGCCTCGCTGGGCATCAACGGCACGGTGCTGAACAACGTCAATGCCAGCGCACTGAGT
>JAEWLO010000227.1 GCA_023457475.1 Pseudomonadota bacterium
GGTGACATAGGCGTAGATGCCCTGGCCCTTGATATCGTGGGGATAGCCGACGACCGCCGCCTCGGCGACATCGTCGTGCAGGACGAGCGCGCTCTCGACCTCGGCCGTACCCATCCGGTGGCCGGACACATTGATGACGTCGTCCACGCGACCGGTGATCCAGTAGTAGCCATCGGCGTCGCGGCGGCAGCCGTCCCCGGTGAAGTAGCTGCCCGGGTAGGTGCGGAAGTAGGTGTCGATGAAGCGCTGGTGGTCACCGTAGACCGTGCGCATCTGGCCCGGCCAGGAATCGCGGATGATCAGGTTGCCTTCGGTGGCACCGTCCTGGATCTCGCCCTCGGCATTTACCAGCGCCGGCTGCACGCCGAAGAAGGGCAGCGTGGCCGAGCCCGGCTTGAGGTCGATGGCACCGGGCAGCGGCGAGATCAGGATGCCGCCGGTTTCGGTCTGCCACCAGGTATCCACGATCGGGCAGCGGCTGTCGCCGACCACTTCGTAGTACCAGCGCCAGGCTTCCGGATTGATCGGTTCGCCGACGCTGCCAAGCAGGCGCAGAGAGGCGCGCGAGGTCTTCTTCACCGGCTCCTCGCCTTCGCGCATCAGCGCACGGATGGCCGTGGGAGCGGTGTAGAAAATGGTGACCTGATGCTTGTCGATGACGTTCCAGAACCGCGAGGTGTCCGGATAGTTGGGCACGCCCTCGAACATCAGCGAAGTGGCCCCGTTGGCGAGCGGACCGTACACGATGTAGCTGTGGCCGGTGACCCAGCCGACGTCGGCGGTGCACCAGTAGATTTCGTCCTCGCGCAGGTCGAACACCGCTTCATGGGTGTAGGACGCGTACAGCAGGTAACCGCCGGTGGTGTGCAGCACGCCCTTGGGCTTGCCGGTGGAGCCGGAGGTGTAGAGGATGAACAGCGGGTCTTCGGCGTTCATGCGTTCCGGTTCGCACTGCGCCGGCTGCGGATCGACCACATCGTGGAACCAGCGGTCGCGCGGGGCCTGCATGTCCACCGCGCCGCCGGTGTGGCGCACCACCAGTACGGTTTCCACGGTGGTGGTGCCGGGGATCTTCAGCGCGGCGTCCACGTTCGCCTTGAGTGGAATCTTCCGCCCACCGCGCAGCCCTTCGTCGGCAGTGATGATGAGCTTGCTGCCGCAGTCGATCACGCGGTCGGCGATCGAGTTCGGCGCGAAGCCGCCGAACACCACCGAATGGATCGCGCCGATGCGTGCGCAGGCCAGCATGGCGACAGCGGCGTCGACGATCATCGGCAGGTAGATGGTGACCCGGTCGCCCTTCTTGACGCCGAGGTTGCGCAGCGCATTGCCGAGACGGCAGGTGCGCTCGTAGAGCTCGCGGTAGGTCACCCCCTGCGACGGTGCATCCGGGCTGTCCGGTTCGAACAGCAGCGCGATCTTGTCGCCGCGTTTCTCAAGCTGGCGGTCGAGGCAGTTCACGCTGGCGTTGAGCTCGCCGTCCTCGAACCATTTGATGCGGAAGTCGTCGAGCTGGTAGTTGACGTTCCGGATCTTCGTCGGTTTGGTGTACCAGTCCAGCCGCTCGGCAGCCTGGCCCCAGAAGGCGTCGGGATTCTCCACCGACTCCCGGTAGAGCCGCTGGTAGGTGTTCTTGTCAATGCGCGCCTTGGCGGCAACGTCCGCCTTGACGGGGTAAAGATCGGCCATGGCACCCTCACTTGCACTAGGACTGGGTTGTGCGTTCGCAGCATAACCCGCGAATGTTCCCCACCAGTGTGCCGCATCCGCCCGGCCGCGCGGTACGGGCGCGGTTAGACCTTGGTCGTAAAACACCGCATGCCAGGCGTGGCAAGGCTCCCCGCCGCCCGCCACCTTCGACCAATGGCCAATAGCCAGGGTGCGTCAGACGGCCGCACGCTCGGCTCGACCGTGAACCCCACACGCGGCGATCACTTTGCCACCCGGGAGAGAGGGCAACATGAGTACCCGTATGTTGAAGACCGTGCGTAAGCCGTTGGCGACCTGTTTGATGGTTGCCCTGGTGATGCCCGGCATGGCGTTCGCGCAGACCGCCAGAGAGAAGGCCCTGGAAACCCGCGTCGCGGAGCTGGAACGCCAGGTGCAGCTGCTGCTGTCCTCGCAGCAACAGCAGCAGACGCAGATCACCCAGACCCAGCAGGACGTCACCGCCGTACGCACGGTGCAGGCCGAGCAGAAGCCGGCAGTGCCGGCCGGCAAGCAGCCCATCCAGGTCACCACGATCACGCCGGGGGCGGCACCGGGGACCACGGTCAAGATCGGCGGCTTCATCAAGGCCGACTTCCTGGCCACCCAGACCGGCGACGGCCAGCTGGCCGACGACGCCACCCGCCGCGCGCTGTACCTGCCGGGACAGACCCCGGTGGCCGGTGCGGGCGGCAGCGGCGAACGCTCGGACGTGGACTACAACGCCCACGCCAAGTTCTCGCGTTTCAATCTGGGCATCGACAATGTCAGCGAAGGTGGCAACAAGGCCGGTGCCTTCTTCGAGATGGACTTCTTCGGTAATTCGTTGGGCAACCAGACCGCGACCAATACCTACGGCGTGACCCTGCGGCATGCCTACATGTACTGGAACAACTGGATGGCCGGCCAGACCTGGTCCAACTTCATGGACGCCGCCTCGCTGCCGGAAGCCGCCGACTTCGTCGGTCCGACCGACGGCGTGCTGTTCGTCCGCCAGGCCCAGATCCGCTACACCCAGGGCGGCTTCAGCGTCGCGCTTGAAAACCCGGAAACCACGGTGCTCACCGGTACCCGCAACCCGGTCACCGGCGCGTGGACCAACACCGCCAGCAACTCCGACCGCGGCAGCCTGCCCGACCTGACCCTGCGCTATGGCTGGAAGGGCGATTGGGGCACCTTCGGTGTCGGCGGCATCGTGCGTCAGCTGAAGGTGGACAACCAGGCCACCGGTGCCGACGCCGACAAGATCGGCGGCGGCCTGACCCTGGGCGGCAAGTGGGTCATGGGTGGCAGCGACACGCTGCATTACCAGGTCAGTGGCGGCGAAGGCATCGCCCGATACGTCGGACTGGGCGTCACTGCCGATACCGCCTACGACGTCGCCCGCGACGAGCTGAACCCCACCGGCGTGTTGGCCGGGTACGTCGGCTGGCGGCATGCGTTCACGCCCAAGCTGCGCACCAACCTGATCTACGCCCGCAGCGACTACGACAACGACAGCGTGCTGGGCCCGCTGGTGACCAAGAGCGTGCAGAGCATCCGCGGCAATGTGTTCTACACCCCGATGCCGAAGGTCGATATCGGTGCCGAGTACATGTACGGCGTCCGCGAGATCGAGGATGGGCGCAAGGGCGACATCAACCGCGTTCAGTTCACCACGAAATACAGTTTCTAACGGTGTGCCGGCCAACGGCCGGCGCTACCGCGTAACACCACGAATGTTGGCGTAAACAGCCAGCACACCATCATGCTTCGGAGGGGAAGCGTCTCATGTCCAGCACACCCAACACCGCACCCGCGGGGACCCTGACCAAGGGTCATAAAAAGGTCATTTTTGCATCGAGTCTCGGCACGGTGTTCGAGTGGTACGACTTCTTCCTGTATGGCTCGCTTGCCGCGATCATCGCCAAACAGTTCTTCAGTGGCGTCAACGAAACCACGGGCATGATCTTCGCCCTGCTGGCCTTCGCCGCCGGCTTCTTCGTGCGCCCGTTCGGCGCGGCCTTCTTCGGCAGCCTCGGCGACCGCATCGGCCGCAAGTACACCTTCCTGGTCACCATCCTGATCATGGGCATCTCGACCTTCCTGGTCGGCGTGCTCCCCAACTACGCCTCGATCGGTTTCGCCGCCCCGGTGATCCTGATCGTGCTGCGCCTGGCCCAGGGCCTGGCGATGGGCGGTGAGTACGGCGGTGCGGCGACCTACGTGGCCGAACACGCCCCGGACGACAAGCGCGGTCTGTACACCAGCTTCATCCAGTGCACCGCCACGCTCGGCCTGTTCATGTCGTTGCTGATCATCCTGGCCTGCCGCTACTTCCTCGGCAACGAAGCCTTCGAAGCCTGGGGCTGGCGCATTCCGTTCCTGGTCTCGATCGTGCTGCTGGGCATTTCGGTGTGGATCCGCCTGCAGCTGAGCGAATCGCCGCTGTTCCAGCAGATGAAGGCAGAAGGCAAGGGCTCCAAGACCCCGTTCCGCGACAGCCTCAAGGGCGGCAACCTCAAGCTGATGCTGCTGGTGCTGCTGGGTGCGGCCGCCGGTCAGGCCGTGGTGTGGTACGGCGGCCAGTTCTATGCGCTGTTCTTCCTGAGCAGCATGCTCAAGGTCGACGCCACCACCTCCTACCTGCTGATCGCCGCCGCACTGGCCTTGGGTACGCCGTTCTTCATCTTCTTCGGCTGGCTCTCGGACCGCATCGGCCGCAAGAAGATCATCCTGGCCGGCTGCCTGCTGGCCGCCGTCACCTACATCCCGATCTTCAAGGGCCTGACCCACTTCGCCAACCCGGCGATCGAAGAAGCCCGCAGCAGCTCGCCGGCCCTGGTCGTGGCCGACCCGAACACCTGCTCCTTCCAGTTCGATCCGGTCGGCCTGCGCAAGTTCACCAGCTCCTGCGACGTGGCCACCGCCGCGCTGACCAAGGCCGGTGTGCCGTATGACGTGCAGCCCGCCGCCGCCGGTTCGCTGGCGATGGTGAACGTGGGCAGCGCCAGCGTGACCTCGTATGAGGCCGCCGGCCTGACCAAGGAAGAGGGCAAGGCCAAGGCCGACGCCTTCGGTGCCGAGCTGAAGACCGCGCTGACCACCGCCGGCTACCCGGCCAAGGCAGACGGAGCCCGCATCAACATTCCGGGCACCATCTTCATGCTGTGGATCCTGGTGCTGTATGTGAC
>JAEWLO010000228.1 GCA_023457475.1 Pseudomonadota bacterium
GAAATGCGCGGATCTGGCGGGCCGAAGGCACGCGGGATCCCCCGCAAACCCACACCGTCCCGCCAAACCAGAAGACCGTTGCGCACCGGCTTTTCGCCTAGATGCATGAAGCAGCCGGGCAAAGCCCGGCTCTACTAGTGATTTCGCTCGACAGCCAACCGGCCCAGCGCACGCAAGGCATCGGCACGCTCGTCATAGCCAGCCAGCGCGTCCTGCATCCGCTCGCTCAATGAAGCCAGCTCAGCCTTTGCTCCATCCATTCCCAGCAACGCAGGGAACGTCGACTTCGCCTGCGCCTCATCCTTGCCCGCGGTCTTGCCCAGCTGTTCGGAGCTGGCTTCCACGTCGAGAATGTCGTCGCGCACCTGGAAGGCCAGGCCCAGTGCGTTGGCGAAATCGTCCAGCTGGGTCAGGTCGCTCTGCGGCGCATCGCCACACAGCCCGCCCATGCGCACGGCCGCGCGGATCAGCGCGCCGGTCTTCAGGGCATGCATGTGCTGCAGATCCGCCAGCGGCTGCAGCTGCCCCGTCGCATCTATGTCCAAAGCCTGGCCGCCGCACATGCCGGCCGCGCCGGAGGCGTGCGTCAATGCCTGAAGGCAGTGCACGCGCAGCAGTGCCGGCGATGGAGCGTCGGCCAGCAGGCCGAAGGCGCGCGTCTGCAGTGCGTCGCCGGCCAGGATCGCGGTCGCTTCATCGAACGCGATGTGCACCGTCGGCCGACCGCGGCGCAATGCATCGTCGTCCATCGCGGGCAGGTCGTCGTGCACCAGCGAATAGGCGTGGATCAGCTCCACCGCCATCGCCGGGGCATCGAGCGCGTGTTCGTCCGCGCCGAAGATCTGGCCACTCGCGTATACCAGCAGCGGGCGCATGCGTTTGCCGCCGCCGAGCACCGCGTAGCGCATCGCCTGGTGCAGGCGCTGCGGCGCATGGTGCGGAGACGGCAGGCTGGCGTCGAGCTGGCTTTCGATGCGGTCGCGCCAGCGCGCGAACGTGGACTCAACCATCGTGGCCGGGCGGATCGAACGGCTCGGCCGTTTCCGGCCGGGCCGGGTCGCTGAGCAGGCGCACGCGCAGTTCGGCCTGCTCCAGTGCCTGCTGGCATTGGCGGTACAGGCCCACGCCACGTTCGTAGGCGCTGAGCGACTGTTCCAGGCTCATCTCGCCGGTTTCCATCTTCTCCACCAGCTGCTCCAGTTCTTCCAGCGACTGCTCGAAGTGGGCGACCGGGGACGCGTCAGTAGGGGACTTCTTGGGCATGCGGCAAGTGTGATGCGCCAGCCCGGTGGGGTCAATTCACGCTGCGCCTGGCGTCCACTGCAGACGGGCGTCGTGTTCATCCAGCCAGTGCTGCAGGGGGGCAGCAATGATCCGGTCGCCGGCCGCCAGCAGCGTATCGCCGGCGTACAGCAGCGGCAGCTGCCGGCGCTGCCACGGCGGCAGGCCGCTGTGCTGGAGCAGGTCCTTGAGCGCGTGCGAGTGGTTGCGCCCGGGCAGCTGGATGCGCTCACCGCCACGACGGGCGCTGACCTGTACGGGGGTATCCAGTTTCCGGGTACCCAGCAGGGCGAGCTGGCCCCCGTCCGGCAGCTCCAGCGGCTGCTGCCCTTCCCAGTGGACGCTCCAGTCCGGTGGCAGTGCCAGCGGCGCGGACAACAGGTGCAGCTGGTTGCGCCAGCGGCGGATGCGCACGCCCTGCCAGGCAAACTGCGCGTCGGCATGGTGTGCGGCGGGCAGCAGTTCGCGTTCGATGGCGTTCACACCGGCGGCCGGCAGTGGTGGCTGCCCGCAACTGCGCACCCACTGCCGCAGCAGACGCGCGCGACGTTCGCGCGGCTGCCGCTGCAGGCGCGCGCAGTCGAGCACGCCGGGCGAGAGCACGCAGCGGCGAAGTGCCTCGTGGTCGGCGACGTCTAGAAGGCGTTGCGATTGCCCGGCCAGTTCGGCACTGCGCGCGAAGCTGGCATCGGCCTGCGGCCAGCGTTGCGCCAGCAGCGGCAGCACGTGCAGACGCAGGAAATTGCGGTCAGCAGCATCGCTGGCGTTGCTCGGGTCTTCAATCCAGCGCAGCCCGTGGAACGCGGCATGCGCGCGAAGATCGGCGCGGGGATGGGCCAGCAGCGGCCGCCACAGCGAACCGGCCGCGAACGGTGCATGCGCGCGCATCGCCGCGAGGCCGTCCACGCCCGAACCCCGGAGGGCGCGCAGCAGGAAGGTTTCGGCCTGGTCGTCGCGGTGGTGCGCCAGCGCAAGGTGCTCATGTTCGTGCAATGCGCTGGCGAACGCGTCGCGGCGTGCGCTGCGGGCGGCCGCCTCCAGGCCCAGTCCGCTGTCGCGTGGCACCGTGACGCGCACCACCTGCAGAGGAATGTTCCATTCCCCGCACACCGCCTGGCAGTGCGCGGCCCAGTCATCGGCACCGGGTTGCAGCCCGTGATGGACGTGCACCGCGCGCAGTCCGGCCGCACGCTGCATGGGCGACTGTGCCAACCAGTGAAGCAGCACTGTGGAATCCAGCCCGCCGCTGAAGCCCACCAGCACCGGCGTGGGCAGATCGGGGGGCGGGG
>JAEWLO010000229.1 GCA_023457475.1 Pseudomonadota bacterium
ACCTGCCTCTACGCACGCGACGCGGTCGCCTGGACTCTGGGCGACCCCTGCCTGCGCGTGCATGGCGGCATCTGCCGCATGACCGGCGAGCGCAGCATGATCGAGCTGCACCCGATCGTCGCCACCCGCGGCCACGCCCACGCCCGCGCGCTCGACCCGACGCCCACCCTCTCCAACACCGCCCTGTTCGCCCGCGATGCGCACCTGTGCCTGTACTGCGGCGGCCAGTTCAACCGCCCGCACCTGACCCGCGACCACGTCATGCCCCTGTCCAAGGGCGGCCGCGACGTCTGGGAGAACGTGGTCAGCGCCTGCTTCCACTGCAATTCGCGCAAGAGCGACCGGACCCCGCAGCAGGCCAACATGCCGCTGCTGGCGGTGCCCTACCGGCCGAGCTGGATCGAGCACATGATCCTCTCCAACCGCAACATCCTGGCCGACCAGATGGCGTTCCTGAAGGCGCAGCTGCCCAAACGCTCCAAACTTTCCGCCTGACCTGCGTCAGGTTGTCGCAGGCTTCGTCACCCGCTGCTCACTCGCACGGCGGTTTGCTTGCTCCACCCCGGTTTGGGGGCGAAAATAGGCGCTTGAGAAGAAGCGCGAAAAACATGATCGATTCCGCCCGCTATCCCCGCCTGTCGCGCATCCAGTCCCCGGATGACCTGCGCAGGTTCGAAGAATCCGAGCTGTCCACCATCGCGGACGAGCTGCGTGCCTACCTGATTGAATCGGTGGGCAAGAGCGGCGGGCATTTTGGTGCCGGCCTGGGGGTGATCGAACTGACCGTCGCCCTGCACTACCTGTACCAGACCCCGACCGACCAGCTGGTGTGGGACGTGGGCCACCAGACCTACCCCCACAAAATCCTGACCGGCCGCCGCGACGACATCCACACGGTCAAGCAGAAGGACGGCGTGGCTCCGTTCCCGAAGCGCGAGGAAAGCGTATTCGACACCTTCGGTGTCGGCCATTCCTCGACCTCGATCTCGGCCGCGCTGGGCATGGCCATCGCCAGCCAGCGCAGCGGCGACGACCGCCGCGTGGTAGCGGTGATCGGCGACGGCGCGATGACGGCCGGCATGGCCTACGAGGCGCTGAACCATGCCGGTGGCATGGAGCAGGAACCGAACCTGCTGGTGATCCTCAACGACAACAACATGTCCATCTCCGAAGCGGTGGGCGGGCTGACCAAGATCCTTGGCCGCGCCACCGGCAGCCGCACGCTCAACGCGCTGCGCGAAGGTGGCAAGAAGATCCTGGGCGACAAGAAGAAATCGCCGTCGGCGCGCTTCGTGAAGCGCTGGGAAGAGCACTGGAAAGGCATGTTCGTGCCGTCCACGTTCTTCGAGGAAATGGGCTTCCACTACACCGGCCCGATCGACGGCCACGACCTGCCGGCGCTGGTGTCCACGCTGAAGACGCTCAAGGGTCTGAAGGGCCTGAAGCTGCTCCACGTGATGACGACCAAGGGCAAGGGCTACGAGCGCGCCGAGGGCGACCAGATCGGTTACCACGCCGTGGGGCCTTTCGACCCGGACAAGGGCCTGGTGGCCAAGGGCGGCACCAAGAAGCCGACCTACACCGATGTGTTCAGCGACTGGCTGTGCGATGCGGCCGCCGCCGAACCGCGCCTGCTGGGCATCACCCCGGCCATGCGCGAAGGTTCGGGCCTGGTGCGTTTCAGCAAGGAATACCCGGATCGCTACTTCGACGTGGCCATTGCCGAGCAGCATGCGGTGACGCTGGCGGCGGGCATGGCGACCCAGGGCGCGAAGCCGGTAGTGGCGATCTATTCCACCTTCCTGCAACGCGCGTACGACCAGCTGGTGCACGATGTGGCGATCCAGAAGCTGGACGTGCTGTTCGCGGTCGACCGTGCCGGTGTGGTCGGGCCGGACGGGGCCACGCACGCGGGCAACCTGGACCTGAGCTTCCTGCGCTGCGTGCCGCACATGGTGGTGATGGCCCCGGCCGACGAAGCCGAATGCCGGCAGATGCTGACCACCGGTCTGCGTTACGACGGCCCGGCCGCGGTGCGCTACCCGCGTGGCAGCGGTACCGGTGTAGCAGCGGGTACGGACCTGTCCACGCTGGAGATCGGCAAGGCCGATGTGCGCGTGCCCGGCAGTCGCGTCGCGCTGCTGGCGTTTGGCAGCACGGTGCCGGCGGCGGAAACCGTGGGCCGCGAGCTGGGCCTGACCGTGGTCAACATGCGCTTCATCAAGCCGTTGGACCGGGCACTGCTGCTGCAGCTGGCGGCTTCGCACGACGCGTTCGTGACGGTGGAGGACAACGTGGTGGCCGGCGGCGCGGGTTCGGGCGTGAGCGAACTGCTCAACGCCGAAGACGTGCTCCGCCCGGTGCTGCACCTGGGCCTGCCGGACAGTTTCCAGCACCACGCCAGCCGTGAGGACCTGCTGGCGGAAGCGGGTATTGATGCTGCAGGAATCCGGGCGGCGGTGTTGAAGCGGTGGCCGAAGCTGGCGGAGCGCGTCGAAGTCGCGTAGAGCCACGCCCTGCGTGGCTGGAAG
>JAEWLO010000230.1 GCA_023457475.1 Pseudomonadota bacterium
ATGTAGGTGCGGTCGGCCAGGAAGTGCTGGCCCAGCTGCTTTTTCGCCGGGGCGGTGAAGCCGGGCGTGGAGGGGGAATGCGAAGTCATGCGCCCATTTTACGTTGCCGGGCCAGCCGGGCGCACAGGTCCGTGGCGGCGATCAGGCTGGACGGGTCCGCGAGGCCACGCCCGGCGAGCTCCAGGGCGGTTCCGTGGTCCACGGCCACACGGGGGTAGGGCAGGCCGAGGGTGATGTTCACCGCCTGCTCGAAGCCGCTGTACTTGAGCACCGGCAGGCCCTGGTCGTGGTACATCGCCACCACGGCATCGAAGCCGGCGAGCTTCTGCGGCAGGAAGGCGGTGTCTGCCGGCAGCGGGCCCGCCAGATCCATGCCCCCGGCCCGCAGGCGCTCCAGCAGCGGAATGATCAGGTCCAGCTCCTCGCGTCCCAGATGGCCGTCTTCGCCGGCGTGCGGGTTGAGGCCGAGCACGGCGATGCGCGGTGTGGGGATGCCGAACTCGCGCCGCAGCGCCCTGTCCACGGTCTGCAGGGTGGTGGTGAGGTCGTTGGCGTTGATCGCATCGGCCACGGCCCGCAGCGGCAGGTGGGTGGTGGCCAGGGCCACCCGCACGATGGCGTTGGCCAGCATCATGACCACGGGTACGCCGGCCTGGTCGGCCAGTAGTTCCGTGGTTCCGCTGTAGGCGATGCCGCCCTGGTTGATCACCGCCTTGTGCACCGGCCCGGTCACCACGCCGTCCAGCGCGCCGTCCAGGCAGGCCTGGCCGGCCTGGTGCAGGGCAGCGATCACAGCGGCGGCGTTGGCCGGGTGGGTGTGGCCGAAGCGCGAGGGCACCGCGTTGGGCACCGCGCGCAGACGCAGATCGCCCGGCTGGCGGGCGGTGGCGTGTTCAGGCAGAAGCTGCAGCGGCAGATTCAGTGCCGCCGCCGCCGCGCGGAGCGTGTCCGGGTCGGCGAAGGCCAGCAGCTGGCAGTCGTGGCGCGGCTGCTGGATCAGCCGCAGGCAGAGTTCCGGTCCAATCCCGGCCGGCTCGCCCGGTACCAGCGCGAGCTGCGGGTGCATGGCTCAGGACTGGGGCGGCGTGGCTTCCGCGCTCGGCGTACCGACGCGCAGGTCCACGTAGGCTTCGCCGCGCAGCTCCTGCAGGAAGCGGTTGTACTCTTCTTCCAGCTTGCGGCGACCGATGGTCTCACGCGCCTGCGCGCGCTTGTTGTCCGCGCCGGCGTCGGTCTGGCGGGTTTCCACGCGCTGCACGATGTGCCAGCCGGCATCGGTACGGAACGGCTGGCTGACGGCACCGTCGTTCACGCCGGTGATCTGGCGGCCGAAATCCGGACCAAACGCATCGGCCGGGAACCAGCCCAGGTCGCCGCCCTGGCCACGGGTATTGGCGTCTTCCGAGGCTTCCTTGGCCACGGCCTGGAAGTCCGCACCGCCGGCGATGCGGGCACGCAGGGTATCGATCTTGGCCTTGGCGGCGGCGTTGTCCTGCTGGTCGGTGACGCGGATCAGGATGTGACGGCCGTGGTACTCGGTGACGGTCTGGCCGCTGGCGGCGGCGTTGGCATCACGGACTTCCACCAGCTTCAGCAGCTGGAAACCGCTCGGGCCGCGCAGCGGGCCGACCACGTCGCCGGACTTCATGCTGGTCATCATCTGCGCGAACGCGTTGGGAATCTCATCCAGCGTGCGCCAGCCGAGGTCGCCGCCTTCCAGCGCGTTGGGGCTGTCGGAATAGCGTACGGCGGCCGCATTGAAGTCCAGCTCGCCCTTCTCCAGCAATGCCTTCACGCCATCGGCCTTCTTCTGGCCCGTGGCGATCTGGTCGGCGTTGGCCCCTTCGGGCAGCGCGATCAGGATGTGTGCCAGGTGGTACTGGGTACCGGTGGTGGCTTCCTGCTTGAGCGCAGCGTCCACTTCACCCTCGCTGACGCTGATCCGGCTCTGGGCGAAGCTCTGACGCAGGCGCTGCACCGTGATTTCGTCGCGGACCGAGGCGCGGAAGTCGTTGAAATCCACGCCGTCACTCGCCAGACGCTGGCGCAGCGCGTCCACCGAGGTGCCGTTCTGCTGGGCGATGGCCCCGATGGCCTGGTTCAGCTCCTGGTCGCCGACCTTGATTCCGCTGCTCTCGGCGCGAGCCACCTGCAGCTTCACCAGCACCAGGCGCTCCAGCACCTGGCGCTTGAGCACGTCGTCCGGCGGCAACTGGTTCTCACGGCCGGCGTACTGGGCGCGGATGTTGTTCACGGCGCGGTCCAGCTCGCTCTGCAGCACCACGTCTTCGTCGACGATGGCGGCGATGCGGTCCAGCGACTGGGTCTGCTGGGCGAGCACCTGCAGCGGGGCGCTGACGGTGGTGACGGCCAACAGGGAGGCGAGAACAACAGGGAAGGTCTTGGTCATGGGATTTCGTTCGGATCGTAGTCGTCCCGGGCGGCACCGGTGTTGCTGGGTGGCACGAGATAGAGGTCGTCGCGGTAATAGCCGAGAATAGCACGGCGCAAGGTCCGGTCCGTGTTCTGGCCGATGGAGCTCAGGCCCTTCAGGACGAACTCGATCTGGAACGAGTTGTTCATCTCGCCATCGCGGTTGCGCACGTAACGGCGGGCCAGCGCGCGTACCGCCAGGCAGCAGCTGTCCCACTGGACGCCACCGATGATTTCCAGCGGGGCCTTGTCCTGGATGGAGTAGTAGTACCGACCCACCAGGCTCCAGGTTTCGTTGATCGGGTACAGGAAGGACAGGTCGGCCTGCTCCAGGAGCGTCCGGTCTTCCTTGCTGGCCGTACTCGGTGCCGACGAGTTCAGGCGGTGACGGTAGGTCAGGTTGACGATGCCGTCGTTGGACATCAGGTAGCGCGCACGCACGCTGGCCAGGTCCTCGCGCTTGAACTTGGGATCCCACTGGTAGGTGGCCCCCAGGTTCCAACGGTCATTGATGGCGTAGTTGGCGTCGGCGATCCACGCCGATTTGCCCTCCTCCACCAACGACTCCCTCTGGTTGGGCAGGGTCACCCGCGAGTCGTCGAAATACAGGATCTGACCGATGCTGCCGGAGAAGCGCTCCCGGCCGGTGGTCTGGTCGATGAAGCGGGTGCTCAGCGCCATGGTCAGCTGGTTGGCGTCGTTCTGGCGGTCCGCACCGGTGTAGCGCGAATCGCGGAACAGCTGGCCCCAGCTGAAGGTGAAGTCGCGGGTGTCGAAGATCGGCAGGTCGCTCTGGTCGCGGTAGGGCGTGCGCAGGTAGAACAGGCGCGGCTCCAGCGTGTGCAGGTACGGCTTGTCGTTGATCGTGGTCTCGCGGTCGAAGAACATGCCGGCGTCCAGGCTGACGACCGGCATGGACCGATGCGGCGAGGTGTTCCCCATCAACTGTTCGGGCGTTGCCGTAGCCGGATCGATGCCGGCATCGATCAGCGCCTGCCTGCGGGTGGCCTGGGCCAGCCCCCGGTCCAGCTCATACCCGGTGTAGCGGTACGCCAGGGTCGGCGTGACATACCAGGCGGCACCGGCGAACGGCATCGACACGTAGGGCTTGATGTCGAGGCGCGAACCGTTGAAGTACGGCGTTACCACGCCGCTGCGGGCGTAGTCGTCGGCAATGCCCAGCTTCTGCGGCACGTCGTCATGGGTGAAATGCACGGCTTCGGCGTACACGCCGGTTTCCAGCCACGGCAGCCAGGGCTTGTCCCAGTTGAAGAACGCGCGCGGTTGCCGCGCATACGGCAGCGAGGCTTCGGTCAGCGTGTAGTCGGTCAGCTGCCAGTAGTCGGCCATCAGGCCGCCGTTCCAGTTCTCGCCGGTCCCGTAGATGCCGACCTGGCTCTGCAGGGTGGAGGTGGTCAGGCCGATCAGCTTGCTGGAGAAGTCCTCCATGTAGCGCTCGTCGCTGACCCATCCCAGGCTAGCCCGTGCCTGCCAGTTCCGGTTGATGTTGTGATAGCCCTCGTACTGAACCTGGCCACGGTCCTTGTCGCGCAGTTTGTCGTTGGGCAGGTAGGCGGTCTGCAGCTCACCCCGGCCGCCGCCGTAGAGGTAGCGGAACTCGTTGTCGAGCATGAAGCCGCGCTTGCTCATGTAGCGCGGGGTCAGGGTATCGTCGTAGTTCGGAGCCAGGTTGAAATAGATCGGCTGGGCGTAGTCGAAGCCATTGCGTCCGGACAGGCCCAGCTCCGGGTACAGCAGACCGGTCTGGCGACGGTCATCGATCGGGAACTTGAAGTACGGGGCCCACAGCACCGGGACCCGGCCAATGCGCAGTACCGCGTTGCGGGCGGTGCCGAAGCCTTCGTCGTTGTCCACTTCGATCTGCGGGGCCGAAAGCTTCCAGATCGGCTGCGAGGGATCGCACGTGGTGTAGGTGGACCGGTGCATCTGCCCGACCGCGCCCTGCAGGTCGATCGAGTCGGCATCGCCATGGCCACGACGCGACACCAGCTGGTACTGGATGTCGCTGATCTTGTGGGTATCCGATTCCTGGTTGCCCTCGGCGCGCTGCGCGACCATGCGGATCGAGGAATCCTGGTAGCGCACGTTGCCTTCGGCGACGTAGTTGCCGCTTTCGGTGTCGAAGCTCAGGTGGTCGGTGCCCAGGAACTGGTCGCCGCGTTTGAGGGTCACGTTGCCCTGGTACTGCGGCACCGTGGTGGTGCCGAACAGCTGGTTGCCCTCGATATCGGTGGGCTGCTGGTCCCGCGTGGCGGCCGTTTCCTTGTCGGTCGGCGGAGCCTCTTCGAAGACGGGCAGGACGTCGGTGACCGGGCACAGGCCCCAGTTCAACGGCTTGTCATCGGCCATGGCAGGCAGGCAGATGGCGATGCTCAGGGGGAGGGGCAGCAGGCGGAGGGCTCGGCGCACGCGGGCTTTGGATTCGGGGGAAAACGGACCGTAGCTTGCCCCATCCCTTGCATAGGGGCAATGAAGGCCCGGCGCAGGACGGGGTTCAGGTTCATTTGATCAGGGCATCCACGTGCGCCACGCTGCACTCCGCCAATGCCTGCAGGTCGTAACCACCCTCCAGCATCGACACCACGCGTCCTCCCCCGTGCCGGCGCGCCAGCGCGCGCAGCTCGGTGGTGATCCAGGCAAAGTCGTCGGTTTCCAGCATCAGGTCGGCCTGCGGATCGCGCAGATGGGCGTCGAAGCCAGCCGAGATCAGCAGCAGCTGCGGCCGGAAGTCGTCGATCGCCGGCAGCATCTCGTCGGCCCAGGTATTGCGGAAGCGGAAGCTGCCGCTGCCCGGCGGCAGCAGGATGTTCAGCAGGTTGCCGGCCCCACGGTCGCGGCGCAGCCCCGAGTTGGGGAACAGCCCGGCCTGGTGCGTGCTGTAGTAGGCCACCCGTGGGTCCGCGCCGAAGATGTTCTGGGTGCCGTTGCCGTGGTGCACGTCGAAGTCGACCACCGCGATCCGTTCCAGGCCGTAGCGGTCGCGGGCGTGGGCGGCCGCCACGGCGATGTTGTTGAACAGACAGAAGCCCATCGCGGTGCTGGCGGTGGCGTGGTGACCGGGGGGACGGACCGCGCAGAAGGCGACGGGGTCGTCGCCGAGCATCACCGCGTCCACCGCCGCCACGCCGGCTCCGGCAGCATGCAGGGCCGCCGCAGCGGAGCCGGGCGAGGTGAAGGTATCCATGTCGAGCAGGCGCAGCGGTTCGGTCTGCGGCATCAGCACCTGGTCGATCAGTTCACTGTCATGCACCCGTGCCAGGTCGCCGCGCTTGGCGGCCGGGGCTTCCCGCCAGTCCAGTCCTGCCGGCCAGGCACCGCGCAGGGCGTCCAGCACCCTCTGCAGGCGCTCGGGGCATTCGGGGTGGCCGCGGCCGGGATCGTGTTGCAGACAGGCGGGGTGGGTGAAGACCAGCATGCGGGCTCAGGTTCCGGGGCGATGTGGGGGCGGGCTCAGCCGTGGCGGCGGCTGTGCTGCCAGAGCACTTCGCCGTGGCCATCGGCACGGGCCAGCACGCGGGCCAGCACGAACAGCAGGTCCGAGAGCCGATTGAGGTAGTGCAGCGCTTCAGCGCGGACCGGATCCCGCCGTCCCAGCGTAACGGCATCCCGCTCTGCCCGGCGCACGATCGTGCGCGCCAGATGGCAGCGCGCGGCCCCTTCGCCACCGGCCGGAAGGATGAACTCCTTCAGCACCGGCAGCGAGGCGTTGTAATGGTCCAGCTGCTGCTCCAGGGCGGTCACGTCGCCGGCCTGGATCGCGGCATGGCCCGGAATGCACAGTTCCCCGCCCAGGTCGAACAGCTGGTGCTGGATGCGTGTCAGCAGAACGCGTACGTCGTCGGGCAATGCAACGGCCAGGAGCACGCCGATGGCCGAATTGGCCTCGTCCACCGAGCCGTAGGCCTGCACGCGTGCATCATCCTTGGCGACACGGGTGCCGTCGCCCAGCCCGGTGCTGCCGTCATCGCCGGTGCGGGTGTAGATGCGAGAGAGCCTGTTGCCCACGATCGCTTCAGCGCAGGACGTCGCGGCGGGCCTGCATCAGCTTGGTCACCTGTTCGGTGGCCAGCTGCAGGGCCGCCGCCAGGCCGACATAGATCGCCGTGGTGCGCAGGTAAGGGCCGAACCAGTCCGTATAGTTCTTCGCCCAGCCGGCCACGGTCGGAGCCGCCACGCTGTCGCTGTTCCAGTAGAAACCACCCTGCGCGAACAGGTGGCAGACCGCCACCGCCGCCAGCAGCAGCGCCATGCCCTTGCCCAGCGCACCCCAACTGGCGCTGCGATAGCCGCGGCGCAGCAGCACCCCCCCGGCCCACATTGCAAAATAGGCAGGTACCAGCAGCGCGGTGCCCGGCGACACGCAGTAGTGCTGCCAGTAGCCGATGCCGCTGGCGCGGATCACCAGCACGTCGACCACCAGCGCCAGCACCATCAGCAGCGGGAACGCCCAGCGGGTCCAGGCACGCAGGTAGAAGCCGCCGATGAAGAACACCGCCCAGGACGCGTCCGGAATGGCCGCGAAGTGGTTCACCCGGGTAGCCACCATCAGCAGCACCAGCAGGGCCAGGACGAAGGCGCGGGGCGCGGCGGTGCGCGGGGTGAGGGTCATGTCGGTCATGGGATTCATTCTAGCGCCTGCCGCGGCCGCCGGGCTGGCTCTATCATGGGCGGCATGAGTGAACGACATGACGTAGTGATCGTCGGTGGCGGACTGGTCGGGGCCAGCCTGGCCATCGCCCTGGACCGCGCCGGGCGCGATGTGGGCCTGGTCGAGGCCACGCCGGCGGGCACGCTCCCGGCGGTGTTCGACCAGCGCAACCTCAGTTTCGCCGCCGCCACGGTCAATGCGCTCACCGCATTGGGGGTGATGCCGCTGCTGGGTTCTGCGGTAGGACCGATCACCCGCATCCATGTCAGCCGGGCCGGCGACTTCGGGCGGGTGCAGATGACGGCGGCCGATTACCAGCGGCCGTGGTTCGGCCAGGTGGTGGTGGCACGCGACTTCGGCGATGCACTGGAAACCCGCCTTCAGCAGCTGCAGCACCTCACCCGCTACCGACCGGCGCGCTTCGTGCGGCTGGGCGACACCGTGGAGGGTTGGCGCAGCGTGTTAGTGGCCGATGAAAGCGGGGAGCGGACCCTGCAGGCGCGACTGGTGGTGGGGGCCGACGGCACCCGCAGCGGCGTGCGCGACAGCCTGGGTATCGGCGTGGATACGCATGACTTCGGCCAGAGCCTGTTCGTGTCCCGGGTACGCGCCGCGCGTGCCCCGGATGGCACCGCCTACGAGCGCTTCACCGACACCGGTCCCACCGCGCTGCTGCCGCGTGGCGACCGCCATTACGGAGCCGTCCACGGGGTCGCCCGTGAACAGGCCGAGGCGGTGCTGGCGCTGGACGATGCGGCGTGGTTGCAGCGCCTGCAGGAGGCCATCGGCTGGCGTGCCGGGCGTCTGCTGGAGAGTGGTCCGCGCAGTGCCTATCCGCTGGTGCAGGTGCTGGCCCGGGCGCTGGTCGGCGAGCGCAGTGTGCTGCTCGGCAATGCCGCACAGACCATCCATCCGCTCGGCGCGCAGGGCTTCAATCTGGGCCTGCGCGATGCGCTGACCCTGGCCGAGCTGATCGCCGACGGCGCGGACCCGGGCAGCGATGCCCTGCTGCAGGCCTATGTGGCCCGCCGCGAAGAGGACCGGCGGCAGACCATCGCGTTCTCCGGCGGGTTGGCCCGTCTGACCAGCAACCCCGCACCCCTGATGCGGCCCCTGCGCAGCCTGGGGTTGTTGGCCGCACAGGCGAGCGACGTGCAATCGATGCTGGTGGGCGGGGCCATGGGCTTCCGTGGTGAGGTTCCGGCCCTGTGCCGGGGAGGCCAGGCATGAGCCGGCGCCTCGGCGATGTGATCGTGGTGGGGGGCGGAGTGGTCGGTGCGGCCTGTGCCCTGGCCCTGGCCGACGCCGGTCTGGACGTGACCCTGGTGGAAGGGCGTGAGCCCGCCCGCTGGCAACCGGCAACACCGGATCTGCGGGTATACGCGTTCGCCCCGGACAATGCGCAGCTGCTTCAGGCGCTGGGCGTGTGGCCGGCCGTGCAGTCCGCGCGCGCCTGTGCGTACCGCCGGATGCGGGTCTGGGACGCGGCAGGCGGCGAGGAGCTGAGTTTCGACGCCGACCGGCTCGGCCGGGAACAGCTGGGCTGGATCATCGAGAACGACCTGCTGGTGGATCGGCTGTGGGCGGCGCTGCCGGCCACCGGGGTGCAGCTGTGCTGCCCGGCACGGGTGGAGGCGCTGGAGGCCGACACCGACGGCGTGCGCCTGCGGCTGGACGATGGTCGCAGGCTCGAGGCGCGTCTGGCCGTCGCGGCGGACGGCGCGGAGTCCACGCTGCGCCAGCTGGCCGGGCTGCAGGTGACCCGCCAGGACTACGGTCAGCGCGGCGTGGTGGCCTACGTGGACAGCCAGGAAAACAACGAAGCCACGGCCTGGCAGCGGTTTC
Source organism: Pseudomonadota bacterium (assembly GCA_023457475.1). Taxonomy (GTDB): domain Bacteria; phylum Pseudomonadota; class Gammaproteobacteria; order Xanthomonadales; family Xanthomonadaceae; genus Stenotrophomonas. Next base: position 8,948 of record JAEWLO010000230.1, read on the forward strand.
TCCCCACGGGGCCGCTGGCGGTGCTGCCGGCGGGTACCCACCGCAGCTCCATCGTCTGGACGCTCCCGGACGCCGAGGCCGAACGCCTGCTGGCGCTGGACGAGGTCGCCTTTGGAGCCGAGCTCACGCGTGCCTTCGGGGCACGGCTGGGTGCGATGACCCTGTCCAGTCGCCGGGCCGCGTTCCCGCTGCGCCGCCAGCTGGCCAGCGCCTATGTGGCAGGGCGCGTGCTGGCCCTCGGCGACGCCGCGCACGTGGTGCACCCGTTGGCGGGGCAGGGGGTCAATCTCGGCCTGCGTGACGTGGCGGCCCTGCGCGACAGCGTGCGCGCCGCGCTGCAGCGCCGCCAGGACTGGGCCAGCCCGCATCGCCTGCAACGCTGGGCACGCGAACGCCGCAGCGACGACACGGTCTCGGCCTACGGCTTTGACGCCATCAACCGGATTTTCTCCAACGACGAAATGCACCTCACCCTGGCGCGGGGCCGCGGGCGCCGCTGCG
>JAEWLO010000231.1 GCA_023457475.1 Pseudomonadota bacterium
ATGTGCACCAGCAGCTGGATGAAGGTGAAGCCGACAATATCCCTCGCCTTCAGTCCCAGCACACCCAGCAACGCCAGCATCCAGAAGGGGTTGATCAGGTTGGGCAGGGCTTCGGCGGCGTTGTACACCTGCACGGCCCAGCCCAGATGCGCATGCAGTTCATTGGCGGCCTGCATCACGTAGGGCGCTTCAATGATCCATTTACCGCCGCCGGAAGGCACGAAGAAGCCCAGCACGGCCGAATACACCCCCATCACCAGCGCGAACGTATCGGTGGTGGCGATGTGCACGAACACACTGGAGAGGCGGTGGGCCAGCGTTTCCCCACCGCTGCCCGCCGCGTGGGTCAGGATCATGGCGATGCCGCCGTAAAGCGGGAACTGGATCAGCACACCGGTGGTACTGGGTACGGCCTTGGCCACCGCATTGAGGAAGCTGCGCGGACGCCAGTGCAGCAACAGGCCCAGCGAGATGAAGAGGAAGTTGTAGGTGTTGAGGTTGGCAATGGCGGTCACCACCGGCTTGCTGGCGAATTCGCTGAACAACCAGCCGAAAGCGAGGAGTGACAGCAGCACGGTCAGCAGCGGGCTGTACTCGAGCCATTCGCCGGCGCGCGTGCGTGCGGCCAGCGGCTCCGGTTCCGCCTGCGCGGCCCCTTCGAAGTCGCTTGCGGTGCGTGCGGTGGCCGGGCCCGGCGCGGTCATCCAGGCGATGATCAGCGAGACCACGATCAGCGCGGCGGTCAGTGCGATCGACTGCCACAGGAAGATGGTTTCGGTGAAAGGCAGCACACCGGTGATCTCCACCAGCCCCGGCGGCATGCTGGCGGGATTGGCCTGCAGCTGCGCGGCAGAGGAACTCAGGCCCATGGCCCAGACGGCACCCAGACCGAGGTAGGCCGACGCGCCCGCGGCGCGGTAGTCCATGCGCAGTTCTTCGCGGCGTGCCAGTGCACGGACCAGCAGCCCGCCGAACACGAGCGAGAAGCCCCAGCTGAGCAGCGACGCCAGCATGCTCACCAGTCCCACGTACACCACCGCACCGCGACCGGTGCGCGGTACGCGCGCCAGCAGGTCGATGAAGCGGGCCACCACCGGCGCGGTGGCCACCGCATACCCGCCGATGACGACGAAGGCCATCTGCATGGTGAAGGGGATCAGGCTCCAGAAGCCGTCGCCGAACGCCTTGGCGGTGGCCTGCGGGCTGGCTCCGAACCCCATGGCAGCCACCGCGACGATCACCACGCCGAGCACCGCGAACACGTAGGCGTCGGGGAACCACTTTTCCGCCCACGCCGCCGAGCGCAGCGCCGCGCGCGCCATCCAGCCGTCCTGTACCGCCGCCGATGCCGTGTTGGCCATGCCCTACCCTCCCAGGTTCGATATCCGGATTCTCGCGGCGGGGCCCCGGATTGTCAGTAACCCATTGGTCGGGTCGCGGTCAGGCCCGGGCCAGCGCGAGCGCGATGCCGGCGAACACCACTGCGCCGACCCAGTTGTTGTGCAGGAACGCCTTGAAGCAGCGGTCGCGGTCACGGTGCCAGCACAGATGGAACTGGTAGACGATGAGCAGTGCGGCGACCGCCAGGCCGGCCCAGTAAGCCCACCCCAGCCCGCCGCGCAGGCCGACCAGGGCCAGGGTGCCGAGGAACAGCGCGTACAGGATGCCCTGGATCACCAGGTCCAGGTCGCCGAACAGGATGGCGGTGGAGTGCGAGCCCATCTTGAGGTCGTCGTCGCGATCGACCATGGCGTACCAGGTGTCATACGCGGTGGACCACAGGATGTTGGCCCCGTACAGCAGCCAGCCGATGACAGGCACTTCGCCCTGCACCGCGGCGAACGCCATCGGAATGCCCCAGCCGAAGGCCAAGCCGAGGTACACCTGCGGCAGGTGGGTGTAGCGCTTCAGGTAGGGGTAGCTGGCAGCCAGGAACACGCCGATGAAGCTCATGCCGATGGTCAGCGCGTTCATGCTGAGCACCAGCGCGAACGCCACGAGCATCAGTCCGGCGAACAGCACCAGCGCCTCGCGACCACTGACCCGGCCACTGGCGAGGGGCCGGTCCCTGGTCCGCTTGACGTGGGGGTCCAGCCAGCGGTCGGCGTAGTCGTTGATCACGCAACCGGCTGATCGCGTCAACCAGACCCCGGCGGTGAACACGAACAGCGTCCACCAGGGTGGCAGGCCGCCGGCGGCCAGCCACAATGCCCACCAGGTGGGCCACAGCAGCAGCAGGGTGCCGATGGGACGATCGGCACGCATCAGTTTCCAGTACTGGCCCCAACGCGACGGCGGCGCGCCGGCGGGGGCATCGAATCGTTCGTAAGCCATGCCCACAAGGATACCGCCCCGGCCCGGCTGCCGGCTGGCTGGAAGGCCTGTCATTCACGGGGGGGAAGACCTGCGCCGCGTTTACGGATAGAATGCCCCTCCCGCACCGCCTCATGGCGCTGCGATGCCCGCCCCGGACCGCCGGTGGCGCGGCGGTTCTACAACGCGCCCGTAGCTCAGCCGGATAGAGTAGTGGCTTCCGAAGCCATTGGTCGGGGGTTCGAATCCCTCCGGGCGCGCCATTTTCCCGCACGCGCAGGGGACACGCCATGCGTGTCCACGCGGTGCCGGCCCCGTTCAATACGTCCCGTCGAACGCGAACATCGGTTTGCGCTGCTTCCACAGCCCGGCAGTGAAGTCCGGGAACTCCAGCGTCTGGAAGCGGTTGGCGATGGACTGCTCGGAGAGTGGCGTGATCGCGCTCCAGGTAACCGCGTCGTAGATGTCGATCGGCATCGGTGCCTTCGCCTTCAGCGCTTCCACGAATGCGTGGATCACGAACCAGTCCATGCCGCCGTGGCCTGCGCTTGCTGCGGTGGCGGCATGCGCCTTCCACAGCGGGTGCTCGTACTGGTCCTGGTAGGCCTGGAAGTCTTCCCACTTGTGCGGTGGGCTGCGGCCTTCGATATGGATGGACTGGTTGAGGTCCATCCACAGCCCCTTGGTGCCCTGCACGCGGAACCCGAGCGAGTATGGGCGCGGCAGCGAGGTGTCGTGCTGCAGGATGATGGTTTCGCCGTTTTCGCAGGCCAGCGTCGTGGTGACCACGTCACCCAGCTTGAAGTTCACCTGGGTGCTCGGGTGGGTGGTGCCGCCACTCTTGGCCACGGTGTAGTTGTGCAGCCCGCGTGCCTTGGTCGCGAAGGCATTGATATGCGTGAAGCGGTTGCCGCGGTTGATGCCGGTGTACATCGCGCAGGGGCCGATGCCGTGGCTGGGGTAGAGCTCGCCATTGCGGTCCACTGAATGCTGGGTGCGCCAGCGCGCTTCCGACCAGCCCTTTGGGCCGAACTCCACACCACTGTCATAGGGCTGGCTGGGGTCGCCCGAGTTGAACTTCACCCCGCGCAGATCGTGCTGATAGCCGCCCTGCAGATGGATCAGTTCGCCGAACAGGCCTTCGCGCACCATCTGCAGTGCCGCCATGACGTCGCGCCGGTAGCAGACGTTCTCCAGCAGCATGTACGGCGTGCCGGTGCTCAGCTGGGTCTTGAGCACGTCCCAGTGGTCCTGCAGGGTGACGCCGGCCACCACTTCGCAGCCCACCGCCACCTTGGCCTGCATGGCGGCGATGGCCATCGGCGCGTGGTACTGCCATGGCGTGGCGATCACCACGCCGTCCAGCCCACGCTGTTCGATCAGGCGCTTCCAGGCATTGACGTCGCCGTCCTGCCCATACGCGGTGGGTGCCGGCTTGCCGGCCTTGGCCACCATCTCCAGGCCACGCTTGAGCATGATCGGCTCGATGTCGCAGAGCGCGACCACCTCGACATCGTCTCGGCGTACCAGCTCCTTGAGCAGCACCTGGCCCCGCATACCCGTTCCGATCAGCCCCAGCTTCAACTTGCGCGCCTTCGCCCAGGCGGGGGTCTCCGGCAACAGACTGGTGGCGGCAAGCGCGGCGCTGGCCGCGATGAATTCCCTACGCTTCATGAAACGTTACTCCGCTTGGAAGGGTCAGAACCGGTAACCCAGCTGCAGACTGTAGCTGCGGCCCAGGATGCTGGCATAGTCACTGGAGTCACCCAGGAAACTGTTGGGGTCGTAGAACGGCAGGCGATCGAACAGGTTCTTGACGGTTACCCCTACCGTCCAGTGATCATCGGGTCGCCAGACGGTGCCGAGGTTGGCGGTCCACCATGAGGGAACGCCGTCGCATTGCGCGGGGTTTACCGGCAGCGAGCCTGCGGTGCAGGTTTCCGGGTTGTTACGGACCCCGTCTTCCCACTCCCATGCCCACTTCGTTCCACCGATGTAGTTGATGAAGAAGCTGGTGGTGAACGCGCCGTAGTTCCAGTCCGCATTCAACGTCGCACGCAGTCGCGGGTTGCTGTAATAGCCGATGGTGTTGCCGTAGTACCAACCATACTCTTCATCTATGTAGCCCTGCTTGCGCCGGGCGATGGTGGCGGCCACCCCGAGGCTGAGCGTGCCGTAGTTCCCCAGGCTGAAGCGGCTGCGGGCGTCGATGTCGAAGCCATCCACCAGGGTGCGGCCCTGGTTCTTGTACTGACCGGTAACGCTGGCGACATTGCCCACGCTGTAACCAGGAAGCGTACCAGGGCATGTCACGCCGCTCGCCGGGTCGGCGCACATCGCGGCCAGGGCCGCCACATTGGCACGGTCGGTTTCGCTGATCGCGTTCCGGGTGAGCAGCAGGATGTCTTCGGGCTTGCTGAAATCGGGTGCGGCGATTTCATTGCGACGGTAGATGAACCAGTAGTCGGCGGAGATCGACATCCAGCTCGCAGGTTCATACACAAAGCCCAGCGTGGATATCTTTGCCTTCTCCGGCTTGAGGTCCTGGTTGGGCTGGGTCATGCGTGCCACGGTACGACTGCAATCGGTGTTGAGCAGGCTGTTGCCCAGATCCACATCGCCCGCGCGAGCAGACTGGCGCAGCAGGTTGGCGATGGCATTGGTCTCGTCGCAGCGCACCTCGTCCTCGAAACCACCCAGCTGGGCGAACACGCCTCCGGTGCCGGCTTCGGCCAGGCTGGGAGCACGGAAGCCTTCGGAATAGGTGCCGCGCAGCAGCAGTTGCGGCAGCACCTGATACTTCAGGCCGATCTTCGGCGCAAGGTTGGCGCTGAAGTTGGGGTACTTGTCGACGCGCAGGGCAGCGTCCAGCTCCAGCTTTTCGGTCAGTGGCGCCACGGTTTCGGCGAACACCGCATAGGTGTTGCGCTTGCCGTCGAACCACGAGCCGCCCTGCTGGGTGATCAGTCCGTTGGCCGCGTCGGCGTTGCCTGGCGTGTAGAAGGTCTCGCGGCTGGCATTGAAGCCGAACGCAGCCCGCATCTCGCCAGCCGGCAGAGTGAACAACGGACCTTCGATCTTGCCGTCCAAGGTGTGCAGTCGCGTCCAGGACTGGATGTCGAATGTTGGGAACGCTTCGCGGATGAGCGCGGCGTTGGCTTCGTTGATCACCCCGAACTGGTAGGCCGGATTGTCGGAAATGATGACGCGGCCAGTGGCCGGGTCGATGCTGTAAGGACCGAAGGCGCGCTCGAAGCCAGGCAGGTTCACGTTGATGGTCTGGTAGGTCACCGAGTGGGTCCCGGCCGTGGCGAATGCGGTTTCCCAGTTCCAGTCTTCGCCGAGGCTGCCGCGCAGGCCGGCGAGCACGCGGTAACTCTGGTCGGTGTTGCGCTGGCCGAAGTGGCTGTCGCCCACATCCTGCAGCAGGTAGTTGAGGCCCACCACGCCCCCCATCAGCGCTTTCAGGTCGGGGCTGGCGTTGTTGTAGACATTGTTCGGGCCGAGGAACGGCGTCCGGAACTGATTCACCGTGGTGCCGGTATTGCGGGAGAACCAACTGGTGGGATTGCCTGTCGTGGTGTTGTACCCGTTCGGAGTACCCGCGTTTCCACGGAGATCGATGTCAGTGTAGGTCGCTTCGGCAAATGCCTCGGTGCGTTCGCCGAGCAGGACGTGTGCATTGACATAGGCCGTCCTGCGCTCGGATTCAGACCCGTCGATTTCGCGGTTCATCCAGGTCTCCCAGACGCATCGCGTGCCGGCGGCTTCCGTGATCGGGGTGGTGCAACCCGGTGCCGCCTCCTGACGGCGCGCGCCGGTGAGCGGGTCGAACGCGAAGTAGGTGCCCGGATTGAACTCGCCCGGCCGGCTGCCCACGCCCAGGCGCAGATTGGTGAGGTAGTTTGGGTTGTTGACGTAGTACTGCGACGGCCGCTTGTTGTAGGTGTCGCCGAGTGGGATCGCATCACGCTTGTACAGGTTCACGCTGGCGTAGACGTTGTAGCGGTCGACATCGAGGTCACCGAAGCCGGCGGTGATGCTGGCCTGCTGTTCGCCATACGAATCGATGCGCGAGGAGCGGTCGGCAGTGACGCTCACTTCGGCACCGGTGTAATCACGCTTGGTGATCACGTTGATCACGCCGGCCACCGCGTCGGTGCCGTACACGGCCGACGCGCCGTCGGTCAGCACTTCCATGCGTTCGATGGCCGCCGCCGGAATGGCGTCGATGTTGACGAACTGGGTCTGGAAGCCAGCCGGTGCCCCGTAATAGGAGAGGCGGCGGCCATTGAGCAGCACCAGCGTGCCCTGCGCGCCCAGCCCGCGCAGGTTGGCCTGGGAGGCACCGTCGGAGCCGGTGAACAGCGAGCGGGAATCCTGCTGTGCCGGTCGTGCGGCCGGCAGGTTGTCCAGCACCTGCAGCAGGGTGCGCGCCCCCATGTTCTCGATGTCCTGTTTGCTGATCACCTGCACCGGCGAACTGGTTTCCACGTCCGAGCGACGGATGTTGGAACCGGTGACCTGCACCCGCGCCAGCTCGGTGGCGTGGGTGTCCGGCGGGGAGGCGGTGTCGGTGTCGGTGCGCTGCGCGAAGGCGGGCAGTGCGGCGGTGAGGGCAAGGCCCAGGGCAAGCGACAGGGGTGTGGCGGGGATGCAGCGTTGGCGATGGCGTACGTTCAACATCTTGGCTCCTCGTGCTGTCCGCAGCGTGGGGCTGCCTGGAAGGGTTTCTGGCAACAGTTGCCCACACCGCGCGGCCAACAGGCCGCAGACGCGGATAACGGGTGAGGCGGATGAAAACGGTGGTGCGGCCGGTGATGTCGACCCTCGTTCGGCAGTGGACCGAACCCCTGCGGCCGACTCTAGGGCAGCGTCTTGAAACATGTCAACAAATAGAAAGAAAAAGAATAGGAAAATAATGAATATCGAAAGATGATGCAAAGCACCACTTTCCTATGAGGCTTTACGTGGCTTACGATCCATCAAACTTTCCCACTTCTTTCGATATTTGACATTTCGAAAGAAACCGAAGATCGTGCTTGTGCCCACCAGGACGACCGCATGCCCAGCCCCCTGCTTTCCGATGTTTCCGCATGGCCCGCATTGGGCGGTGCGCATACCGCCGAGGAAATCGCCCAGCAGCCGCGGCTGTGGTCGGCCCTCGCTGCCCTGCTCGACGATGCCGCGCCCGCGCTCGATGCGTTCCTGGCAACCGCCTTGTCTTCGCCGGCGCACCGGGTGATCTTCACCGGTGCCGGCAGTTCCGGCTTCATCGCCGACATGGTGGCCGACACGGTCAACGCGCAATGGCCCGCCAATGTGCGTGCGGTGCATACCACCAGCCTGCTTACGCATCCGACCCTGTACCTGCAGGACGACCGCCCCACCCTGCTGGTGAGCTTCGGCCGCAGCGGGTCCAGTCCGGAAAGCGTGGCCGTGGTGGACCAGGTGCGCGCGACCGTGCGCGAGGCCCGCTTTCTGCACATCACCTGCAACGCCGACGGCGCGCTGGCGCGCAGCGGCGCAGGCCGGGAGGACACTTTTTCACTGCTGATGCCGCCCGCCAGCTGCGACCGCGCCTTCGCCATGACCAGCAGCCTGAGCTGCATGCTGCTGGCCGCCCTGTGTGTGTTCGACCGCGCGCCCTGGCCGCAGCGGCTTGACCGCGTGCAGGCCTTGGCCCAGAGCGGGCAACAGGCACTGCAGCAGTGGGATGCCGACCTGGCCGCACTGTCGCGCTGGCCGTGCACACGCGTGATCTACCTCGGCAGCGGTCCGCTGGAAGCCGCTGCACGCGAAGCCGCGCTGAAGGTGCTGGAACTCACCGCCGGGCGCGTGCTGGCACTGGCGCATACGCCGCTGGGCTTCCGCCATGGCCCCAAGTCGACCTTGAACGGCGACACGCTGGTGGTGATGCTGCGCAGCGCGCAGCCGCTGGCCCGTCGTTACGAGCAGGATCTGCTGGACGAGCTGCGCGCCGATGGCATTGCCGGAAGAGTCATCTCGGTGGGCCCGAGCGGCGCAGACCGTGCCGAAGGCGACTTTCTGCTGGAGGTTCCGGATGTTTCCGATGCGTGGCTGGCCGCGCCGTGGCTGCTGATGGCCCAGGGCCATGCGCTGCTGCGTTCGGCCACGCTGGGATTGACCCCGGACAACCCCTTCCCCGACGGCACGGTCAACCGCGTGGTACAGGGTGTAACCATTCATTCTTTCGGCTGAGCTGAAGCGACGCATGCAGACCTGGTATGGCATCGACATCGGCGGCACCAAGATCGAACTGGTCGCCTGCGACGCAGACGGCGTGGTGCTGCACCGCCAGCGCGTGGCCACGCCCTGCCACGACTACGCCACCTTCCTGGACACCCTGGCCGCACAGGTGGAGGCGGCCGATGCCGCGTTGGGCCCCGGCTGCCATGCCATCGGCATCGGCCTGCCCGGGGTGCGGGACGCGGCAAGCGGTCGCCAGCTCAGTGCGAACGTGCCGGCATTGACCGGGCGCACCGTCGGGGCCGATCTGCAGGCCCGCCTGCAGCGCCCGCTGGCGCTGGGCAACGATCTGCAATGCTTTGCGCTGTCCGAAGCGCAGGGCGGCGCGGCCGCGGGCTACCCGAGCATGTTCGGGGTGATCCTCGGTACCGGGGCCGGCGGTGGTTACTGCCGCCGCGGCGAACTGGTGGCCGGCAACAATGGCATTGCCGGTGAGTGGGGCCACTGGAGCCTTCCCGCCACGCTGCAGGTACGACACGACCTGCCGCTGCTGGACTGCGGCTGCGGCCTGCGCGGGTGCCTGGAGCGCTATGTGTCCGGCAGCGGACTGGCGATGATCCACGTCCGCCAGGGCGGCGAGGCGCTCGATGCGCCGCAGGTGGTGGCGCGGGCCGACGCCGGTGACGCCATCGCCGGGAAGGCACTGGACATTCACCGCGATCTGCTGGGCTACAGCTTCGCCAATCTCATTCTGGCGCTGGATCCGCACGTGATCGTGCTGGGCGGCGGTCTGTCCAAGCTGGAGCCGCTCTACCGCGATCTGCCCGCCGCGATCGCGCCGTATCTGTTCGGCGGCGTGCGCGTGCCGCCGATCCTGCCGCCGGTGTTCGGGGATGCCGGAGGCGCGCGTGGCGCGGCGCTGCTTGCCCGCCAGCAGCATCCTGCGATCTGACCCCTCTCACTGTTTCGTCCCACCGCTTCTGGAGCATTGCCATGTCTGCCGTACTCGCGTTGATCGCCGCCCACCGCCAAGGCCGGCACGTCGGCCTGTACAGCGTGTGCTGCAGCAACGAGCAGGTGCTGCGGGCCGCGATGCAGGTCGCACAACGGTATGACACCCTGCTGCTGGTCGAGGCCACCTCCAACCAGGTGGACCAGTTCGGCGGCTACACCGGCATGACCCCGCCGCAGTACCGGGACTACGTGCAGGCGCTGGCGCGGGAACAGGGTTTCCCGCAGGAGCGGCTGATCCTGGGCGGCGATCATCTCGGCCCGAACGCCTGGCAGTCCGGGCCGGCCGAGGTGGCGATGGCGCATGCGCGCGAGCTGATCGCGGCCTATGTCGCGGCCGGCTTCCACAAGATCCACCTCGACTGCAGCATGTCCTGCGCCGACGACCCCACGCCGCTGCCGGATGCCACGGTGGCGGCGCGCTCGGCGGACCTGGCGCGCGTCGCCGAACGCACCGCACGAGAGCACGGCCTGCCGCCGCCGGTCTATGTGATCGGCACCGAGGTGCCGGTGCCGGGCGGCGAGGCGTCACTGGCAGGCGGACTGGCGGTGACCTCCCCGGAGGCGGCGGCATTGACGCTGGACATCCACCATCAGGCATTCAGCACGCCAGACCTGCAGGCGGCCTGGAGGCGAGTGGTGGCGATGGTGGTCCAGCCCGGCGTGGACTTCGATCACAGCAGCGTGCACCACTATGATCCCGCGGCCGCACGGGTGCTGTCGGCGTTCGTCGAACGGCACACCGGCATCGTCTTCGAAGCGCACTCCACCGATTACCAGACCGAGGCGGGGCTGCATGCGCTGGTACGCGACCACTTCGCGATCCTGAAGGTAGGGCCGGCGGCGACCTTCGCCTTCCGTGAGGCCGTGTTCGCGCTGGCCATGATCGAACGCGAGCTGGTGCCGGCCACACAGTGCTCGCGGCTGATCGAGGTGCTGGAGCAGTGCATGCTCGACAACCCCCGTTACTGGCGCAGCTATTACACCGGCGACGCACACACCCAACGACTGCTGCGGGCTTACTCGCTGAGCGACCGCAGCCGCTACTACTGGGGTGAACCCGCGGTGCGGGCGGCACTGGACGTGCTGGTGGACAACCTCACCCGCCAGCGCGCGCCGCTGATGCTGCTGAGCCAGTTCCTGCCCGAACAGGCCGCCGCCGTACAGGCCGGCACACTCGATACCGCACCGTTGGACCTTATCCAGCACAGGATCGCCCTGCGGCTGGCGGAATATGCCCGGGCCTGCGGAGCAGAAGGCGCTTTCGAAACATTTTCCGCAACAGGGCTTTCGGAAGGGTAAGCTTCGGCTTCCTTCTGAAAGGGATACGCCCGTCATGCGAAACACCCGGCAGCGCCGCCAACAGATCCTGCAGATGCTGGTCGAGCATGGCAGCGTGCAGGTCAGTGACCTGGTGGAGCGCTTCGGGGTCTCCGCCGTGACGATCCGCACCGACCTGACCCATGCCGAGGCGCAGGGCCTGGCCAATCGCACCCACGGGGGCGCGACGCTGGTGCGCACCCCACCGCTCGAACAGGACATCCACGAGAAGGACGCGCTGAACTTCCCGCTCAAGGACAGCATCGGCGCACACGCCGCGCAGCTGGTGCGGCCGGGTGACAACATCATCATCGATTCCGGCTCGACCACCATGATGCTGGCCCGGCATCTGCGGGCGCATCGCGACGTAACGGTGATGACCAACGGCCTGAACATCGCCTGGGAACTGGCCAATGCGCCCGGGGTGGAACTGCTGCTCACCGGCGGCCTGCTGCGCAAGCAGTCGCTGTCGCTGCAGGGCAACCAGGCCGAAGCCAGTCTGAATACCTACAGTTTCGACACGTTGTTCCTCGGGGTGGATGGACTGGACCTCCAGTTCGGCCTCACCACCCACCACGAAGCCGAGGCCAGCCTCAACCACCGCATGGTGGAGCGGGCACGCCGCATCGTGGTGCTCACCGACGCCTCCAAGTTCGGCCGGGTCAGCCTGCACCGCATCGCCCGCCTCGAACAGGTCCATACCATCATCACCGACGCCAGCATCGACGCCGAGTATCTGGAAGGGCTGCAGACGCGAGGCATCGAGGTGATCATTGCCGAGACGCCTGCATGACATCAGCTTCCGCCGCATCCGCCCGCATGGACACCCACGCAGAAGGCCCCCGTTGGCCGGTACGCTATCTCCTGTTCATCGGCGGCATGGGCGGGCTGCTGTACGGCATCGACATCGGCATCATCGCCGGCGCGCTGCCCTATCTTGAAGCCACCGCGACGGCCAGCTGGCACCTCAGCAGCCAGCAGTTGGGTTTCGTGGTGGCTGCGGTGCTGCTGGGCAGCGTGCTCTCCTCCTTGTTTGCCGGTGCGTTGGCCGATCTGTTCGGGCGGCGCAGCGTGCTGGTCCTGGCCGGTGCGCTGTTTACCGCCAGCATTCCGGTGATGGCGCTTTCAGAGGGCTACGGTGCCCTGCTGCTGGGGCGGCTGTTACAGGGCATCAGCGGCGGTTTGATCGGCGTGGTGGTGCCCCTGTATCTGGCCGAAGTGCTCAGCCCGGAGCGACGCGGTCGCGGTGCGGGACTGTTCCAGCTGCTGCTCACGATCGGGCTGGTGCTGGCCGCGTTGATCGGCCTGTATCACGCGCACGCGGTGGATGTGGCGACCGAGGGCGTGCGCCATCTGCCGGTGGCTGAGCAGCAGCAGCTGCTGTTCGAGGTGAAGGATCATGCGTGGCGCACCATCTTCTGGAGCTGCCTGCTGCCGGGCCTGGTGTTCACGCTCGGTGCGTGTTTCATCAGCGAATCGCCGCGCTGGCTGGCCCGCAAAGGACGCATGGACCAGGCGCGCACCGCACTTCAGCGGACCGTTCCTGCCGATCAGGTCGAGCCCACCCTGCAGAGCATGCTGGCTCCGGAGCAGGCACAGGCGCAGAAGCGCGGAGCTCGCGTGCGCGATTCCCTGCTGAGTCGCCGCTATGTGTGGCCGTTCGTGCTGGCCTGTCTGGTTCTGGCCTTCACCCAGGCGACCGGCATCAATTCGGTGCTGGCCTACGCGGTGAACATCCTCAACCAGGCCGGCCTGCCCGGTGCGGTGGCAAACGGGGCGGATGTGGCAATCAAGCTGCTCAATGCACTGATGACCGTCGTGGCACTGGTACTGGTGGATCGCAAGGGACGGAAGTTCCTGCTGATGCTGGGTACCGGCGGCATCACGGTGGCCCTGCTGTGCGCGGCGCTGCTGTTCGTGCGCGGCGAACACGGACGACAGGACGTCCGCCATGTGCTGCAGCAGCAGGTGGAAGGAGGCGCGCTGACGCTGACGTTGGACGCCGCGCAGTGGGAGCAGCTCGATCGTACCGCCGGTCCGCGCCCGCAGCAGCTCACCGTCTCGTATGCGTATGGCAACTTCAGCAACGTGCGCTCGCTGCGCAGCGACAATCCCACCGACATCGCACTGCAGCTTCGTCGCGAGGACGCGGTCTCGGCCGACAGCGTGATCGGGCGCTTCTTCCGCAGCCTCCGCCTCAATCCGTTCCCGGATCCGGCGCAGGCGGCGGACGCACCGCTGGTGATCGAGCGCGCCAGCCTGGGGCCGGTGCCGTCGCCGGCCCACGGCTGGGCCGTGGCGACCTGCATCCTGCTGTTCGTGGCGTTTTTCGCGGTGGGCCCAGGCGTGTGCGTGTGGCTGGCGCTGTCAGAACTGATGCCGACCCGCATCCGCTCCAATGGCATGAGCATCGCCCTGCTCATCAACCAGTTCGTCTCCACCGTGATCGCGGCATTGTTCCTGCCCACGGTGGGCCACCACGGCTACGCCAGCATGTTCTTTTTCTGGGCCGGCTGCACGCTGGTGTACTTCCTGATCGCCACGTTCTGGCTGCCGGAAACCAAGGGGAAGACGCTGGAGGAGATTGAGGCGCGGTTCCGCTGATCTAGGGGTGGCCCTCGCCGGTCATCTTCTGCAGCAGACGATGGGCTTCTTCCCAGTCCAGGTTGCTGGTCATCATGTGCTTGCCGAAGGGGCCGCTGACCTGGGCGACGCTGATCGGCTGGCCGTCGACGGTGACGGCGACCGCCTTGCCGACCAGGTGCTGGGTCGCCCGCTGGATGCGGGGCGCTGCGGTGTCGGTGAAGGTATAGAAGAGGGCCGGCGGGTTCGTCACCAGCATGACCCCGAGCACGATCGCCAGCAGGCCACTGAGGATCAGCAGCCATTCGCCCTTGATCTCCTTGCGCACCCGTATCCCATAGACGATGCGGAAGATGCCGCCGAGCATCAGCCAGACTGCAATGGAGACGCGTGTTCACGGTGTCCGGGCGCAGACCCAGAGGAATGCATGCAACAGACCGGCCTGCTCCAGCGCGTGTAGCGCGGCATCCAGCGTGGCACCGGTCGTCATCACGTCGTCCACGAGAATCAGTGCGTCCGGTGGCCTGGCGATGGCGGCGAACGCACCCCGCAGGTTGCGCTGGCGGCGTTCAGCGTCGAGCTCGGACTGAGCGGCTGTCACTCGCGTTCGTACCAGCCCTCTCCATAGCGGCAGACACATCTCCTTCGCCAGTGGTCGCGTCAGCTCCAGCGCCTGGTCGTAGCCGCGCTCGCGAAGACGACGCGTGTGCAGCGGCAGCGGCACCAGCGGCGCGTCCAGCCACGGCGGCACGCGCTGCAGCATCAGCTGCGAAAGCAGCCGCCCGGCGGCCAGATCCTGATGAAACTTGAAGCGGATCAACAGCTGGTCGATGGGCGCTGTGTAGAGGAAGGTAGCGGCAGCGGCCTGCTGGCGCGGCGGTGTCGCCACGCACTTCCCGCAGATGCCCGCCGGCTCGCCCTCCAGCAGCGGCAAGGCACAAAGCAGGCACGCATGGTCATTCCAGGGCAGCTCGGCGTGGCAGGCGAGGCAAAGATCCAGTGCGTCCGCGCCAGGATCGCCACAGACCAAGCAGCGAAGGGGAAGTGCCTGGAAAGCAAGCCACCGCAGCGCACTGTAAACTCTGTGCATCATTCACCGGTTGACAGAAAGATCGCCTGTCACCAGACTGCCGGCCTTTCGTTTCGCAATCTGTCAGGAGACACCCATGGCTGCTGTCATCCGCCACGACTGGCAGGTACAGGAACTCCTGGACCTGTTCGCCCTGCCCTTCCCCGAGCTGCTGTTCCAGGCCGCTGCGGTCCACCGTGCGCAGTTCGATCCGGCCCAGGTACAGGTCTCCACCCTGCTGTCGGTCAAGACCGGCGGGTGCCCGGAAGACTGCGCGTATTGCCCGCAGGCACAGCGCTACGACACCGGCGTGGCGGCGCAGAAGCTGATGGCCACCGAAGAGGTGGTCGCCAAGGCGCGCCAGGCCAGGGCCGCCGGCGCGTCCCGGTTCTGCATGGGTGCGGCGTGGCGCTCGCCCAAGGACCGTGACATTCCCAAGGTCGCCGCGATGATCCGCGAAGTGAAAGCCCTGGGCCTGGAAACCTGCGCCACACTGGGCATGCTTGATGCCGGCCAGGCAGTGGCGCTGCGCGAAGCCGGGTTGGACTACTACAACCACAATCTGGACACCGCGCCGGATTACTACGATTCGATCATCCACACCCGCCAGTACCAGGACCGCCTGGATACGCTGGGCCATGTGCGCGATGCCGGCCTGAAGACCTGTTGCGGCGGAATTGTCGGCATGGGCGAGACCCGAGAGCACCGCGCCGGGCTGCTGCTGGCGCTGGCCAATCTGCCCAGCCACCCGGATTCAGTCCCGATCAACCGGCTGGTGCAGGTGGCCGGGACACCGCTGCATGGCAGCGCGGAGCTGGACGCGTTCGAGTTCGTGCGGATGATCGCGGTGGCGCGCATTGTGATGCCGCGCGCCATGGTGCGCCTGTCCGCCGGCCGCGAGGCGATGAGCGACGAGCTGCAGGCACTGTGCTTCCTGGCCGGTGCCAACTCCATTTTCTACGGGGAGAAACTGCTCACCACCGGCAACCCGGACACCGAACGCGACCTCGCCCTGTTCGCGCGTCTCGGCCTGGAGCCGATGCCGGTGCACGTCGATGCAGCGCAGCATGACCGCCCTGGAACGGTGCACGCGGACATCACCTGCGGCCCGTCCTGCGGACAGGCGGCCTGACCCTCCGACCGGGGGTGCGGCGCCGGACCCGGCAACCGGGTACGCTAGCTGCCCTCCCCGACCATGCCAATGACGACCATGGCCCGCCCTGACCTGCTCGAACGACTTCAGTCCCAGCGCAAGCTTCGCGAGGCGCAGGGTCGCGTCCGCGTACGCCGTACCGTGACCCGCCGCGATGGTGTGCGTCTGGAGGTCAACGGCCAGTGGCTCACCGGGTTCTGCAGCAACGACTACCTGGGCCTGTCGCAGCAGTTCGGCGTGGTCAGCGCCCTGCAGGACGCCGCCGCCCGCGAAGGAGCCGGAGCCACCGCCTCGCACCTGATCTGCGGTCACCATGCCCTGCATGAGGCGCTGGAGCAGGAAATGGCCGATTGGCTGGGCTACCCGCGCGCCCTGCTGTTCGGCAGCGGCTTCGCCGCCAATCTGGCCGTGCAGCAGGCCCTGCTGAGCGAGGAGGACGATGTGTGCGTGCAGGACCGGCTCAACCATGCCAGCCTGCTCGACGCCACCCGCCTTGCGGGCTGCCGCCTGCGCCGTTATCCGCACCTGGACAGCGAAGGTGCGATGCGCCAGCTCAAGCACGCGCCGGAAGGCGCGGCGATGCTGGTCACCGATGGTGTCTTCAGCATGGACGGCGATGTCGCCCCGCTGCGTTCGCTGTCGCTGGTCGCCCGGATGCAGGAAGCGCTGTTCTTCGTGGATGACGCGCATGGCGTCGGCGTGGTCGGCGAGCACGGACGCGGCTGCGTGGCCGATGCCGGCCTCGGTGTGACCGATGTTCCGCTGCAGCTGGCAACGCTCGGCAAGGCGCTGGGCAGCAGCGGTGCGGTCGTGCTCGGCGATGAGGCGATGATCCAGCACCTGGCCGAAACCGCGCGCCCCTACATCTACACCACTGCGATCTCGCCGGCCCAGGCCGCCGCTTCGCTGGCAGCGGTGAAGCTGGCGCGCCGTGATGACTGGCGACGCGAAAAGCTCACCGAACTTGTGGGCGTGTTCCGCGCGGGTGCGCGCCAGCACGGGTTCGAACTGATGCCCTCGGACACGCCGATCCAGCCGTTGCTGTGCGGCGACGAAGCGACCGTGGTGGCCCTGTCCTCCGCGCTGGAGAGCTTCGGCTTCCTGGTCAGCGCGATCCGTCCGCCGACGGTGCCGGAAGGCAAGGCGCGTCTGCGCGTCACGCTCTCAGCGTTGCACACCCCGGCGCAGGTTCACGCGCTGATCGACGCCATTGCCGATTCGCGCGACAAGGTGCTGCGGCAGCAGTCCCTGGATGCGCTGAGCGCGTGAGTCTCGGCGGCTGAACATGCATATCGAGGTCGTGGGCCAAGGGCCGGCACTGGTTCTGATCCACGGCTGGGCCCTGCACGGTGGCGTGTTCGCACCGCTGGTGGCGCACCTCAAGGATCAGTTCGAGCTGCATCTGGTCGACCTGCCCGGGCATGGTCGCAGCCGCGAAGACCCCACCCCGCTGCGCCTGCCGCAGGTGGTGCACGCCATCGCCAGCGCCACGCCGCCGGCGGTCTGGTGCGGGTGGTCGCTGGGCGGCCTGTTCGCGCTGCACGCCGCGGCGGTGGTGCCGAAGGTGAAGGGGCTGGCGATGATCGCGGCCACCCCGCGCTTCGTGCGTGCGGAGGATTGGCCGCATGCAGTGGAGCCGGCGGTGTTCGCCCAGTTCGGCCGCGATCTGGCCGACGATTACCGGGGCACGCTGGAGCGCTTCCTGGCACTGGATGCAATGGGCTCCGAGCACGCCCGCCAGGAGCTGCGCACCCTGCGCGCGGCGCTGGTGGAACGCGGGGAACCGGCCCCGCGGGCGCTGCAGGAAGGCCTGCGCCTGCTGGAGACCACCGACCTGCGCGGCGCGCTGCCGACGCTGGGCAAGCCCAGCCTGTGGCTGGCGGGTCAGCGCGACCGGCTGGTGTCCGCCCAAGGCATGCAGGCGGCCGCCGCACTCGCTCCAGGCGCGCATGCCGAGGTGATCGCCCACGGCGGCCATGCGCCGTTCCTGGGCCACACCGGAACGGTGGCCGCCCAGCTGCAACACTTCGTTGTTTCACTCGGATAACCCGCGTCCGGCCCGCATCGACGATCATGACTGCCTGTCTTTCGCTTCGGAACTAGACCATGGACCTTGGAATCGCCGGCCGCTGGGCCCTCGTCTGCGCTGCCAGCAAAGGGCTGGGGCTGGGATGCGCGCGCGCCCTGGCCCGCGAAGGCGTGAACGTGGTGATCGCCGCGCGTGGTGAGGAAGCCCTGGCCGGTGCCGCACGCGAACTTCAGGCGCTTCCCGGCGCACGCCAGGTCATCGCAGTGGTGGCCGACATCACCACCGAAGCGGGCCGCGCGACCGCGCTGGCGGCCTGCCCGCAGGTGGACATCCTGGTCAACAACGCGGGGGGCCCGCCCGCGGGCGACTTCCGGCAGTGGGAGCGCGAGGACTGGATCGCCGCGCTGGACGCCAACATGCTGGCCCCGATCGCGCTGATCCGCGCCACGATGGACGGCATGATCGAACGCGGCTTCGGCCGCGTGGTGAACATCACCTCGTCGTCGGTGAAGGCACCCATCGACATCCTCGGCTTGTCCAATGGCGCGCGTTCGGGGCTGACCGGTTTCGTGGCCGGCCTGGCCCGCCGCACCGTGGCGCACAACGTCACGATCAACAATCTGCTGCCCGGCCAGTTCGACACCGACCGCCTGCGCGGCAACTTCGCCTACGTCGCCCAGCAGCAGGGCGTGGATGCCGGGCAGATCGCCGAGCGCAAACGAACGCATATTCCGGCCGGCCGCTTCGGTACCGCTGATGAGTTCGGTGCGACCTGCGCGTTCCTGTGCAGCGCACAGGCCGGCTACATCACCGGACAGAATCTGCTGATCGACGGCGGAGCCTATCCGGGCACGTTCTAGTTCCGCCGCGTTGTCGCACTACC
>JAEWLO010000232.1 GCA_023457475.1 Pseudomonadota bacterium
CAGCCACGCAGGGCGTGGCTCTACGGCCTGATCACAGCGTGCGAGCGTGTCCCGACGCGTCAATCGGGATTCGGTGCGGGGTTACGCCGCGGCCGCCTGCTTGCGCACGATCGCCATGGCGATCTCCAGCGATTGTTCGTAGTTCAGGCGCGGATCCACGGTGGAGCGGTACGCCCGCTCGAGATCGCGCTCGGTCAGCTCACGCGCGCCGCCGGTGCACTCGGTCACGTCCTCACCGGTGAGTTCCAGATGCACCCCGCCGAGGCGCGTGCCGGCCGCCGCATGCAGATCGAACGACAGCTCCACTTCACTGCGGACGTTGTCGAACCGACGCGTCTTGAAGCCATTGCTGGTGCTTTCGGTATTGCCGTGCATCGCGTCGCACACCCAGAGCACGCGGCGGCCGTCGCGCTTGACCGCGTCCAGCAGCGGCGGCAGCTTCTCGGCGATCTGCGCCGCGCCCATGCGGTGGATGAAACTCAGCCGGCCGGGCTCGTCATCCGGGTTGAGCACGTCGATCAGCCGCAACAGCTGATCGGGCTGCACCGAGGGGCCAACCTTGATGGCGATGGGATTACGGACGCCGCGCAGATACTCCACGTGCGCGCCGTCCAGCGCGGCGGTGCGCATGCCGATCCACGGATAGTGCGTGCTCAGATTGAGCCAGCCCTGCTGGCGCGGCACCTGGCGGGTGAGCGCCTGCTCGTAGGGCAGCAGCAGCGCTTCGTGCGAGGTGTAGAAGTCGATCCGGTTGAGGTTGTACACCTGGGTGCCGGAGAGGGTTTCCATGAAGCGCACGGCATCGCCGATGGACGACACCATCTTCTGGTAATCGGTGGCCAGCGGCGAATGACGCACCCATTCGAGGTTCCAGTACTCGGGGTGATGCAGATCGGCGAAGCCACCATCGATCAGCGCCCGCACGAAGTTCATCGTCATGGCCGAGTGCGCGTGAGCCTGCAGCATGCGCCGCGGATCGGGCAGGCGTGCGGCCTCGGTGAACTCCGGCGCGTTGATCACATCGCCGCGGTAGCTGGGCAGGGTTACCCCATCACGGGTTTCGGTATCGGCCGAGCGCGGCTTGGCGTACTGCCCCGCGAAGCGCCCGACCCGGATCACCGGCTTGCGCATGCCGTGCACGAGCACCAGGCTCATCTGCAGCAGCACCTTCAGCCGGTTGGAGATGGTGGTGCTTTCGCAGTCGCTGAAGTTCTCGGCGCAGTCACCGCCCTGCAGCAGGAAGCGCTTGCCTTCCTGGGCGTCGGCCAGCTGCTGCTTGAGCGCGAGGATCTCCCACGAAGTCACCAGCGGCGGCAGCCGCTTGAGCTCATGGAGCGCCGCATCCAGCGCGACGGGATCAGGATAGGTCGGCATCTGCAGCGCGGGACGCCCGCGCCAGCTTTCCGGCGACCAGTCGGTGGGCAACGGGGCGGCGGCAGTGACGGACGTGGGGGTATTCATGGGGGGTTCCAGGCAGTTCAGCGGTACAGACGATCAGTAGCGGCGTGGCGGGCGACGGAACGAGACGGCGAGCGCCCAGACGCCAAGCAGGACGAACCAGACCAGGCTCCACATGGGCATGGTGAGGCCGAGGAAGGTCCAGTCGATGTTGCCGCAGTTGCCGGTACCGGTCAGCACGGTGCGGAACACTTCGAACGGCCCCATGGTTTCGCTCAGGAACGACAGCGGCGGCCCGCAGCTGGAGCCCAGATCCTGCGGCAGCAGCTGGACGTACACATGGCGACCGGCAATGCCCATGCCGACGGCGGCGGCGATGAAGGCCAGCACGCCATAGGTGATGCGACCTGGGCGGTCCTTGGGCCCGTGCAGGGCACCGATCAGGAACAGCAGCCCGAGCGCGGCAAACGCGATGCGCTGGAAGATGCACAACGGGCACGGTTCCAGCCCCATCTTCAGCTGCAGCCAGATGGCAAAGCCGAGCAGCCCGGCACAGATCAGGAACCCCAGCAGGAACTGGGCGCGGTAGGGCCAGCGCAATGGATTCATTGCCAACACACTCTTTGGATATCCAGACGCCAAGATTAACAGGCTGCTGATGGGGTTAGGCTGCGGCGGTTTGCCGTATGTCGGCGTGTTGGGCCATACGAACTGTTCTGAGGTTCATGCGAACAGCCGCGCAGCATCACTGTCCACTGCCCGGCCGCGCCCGGTGCGGGTTTGCGGGGGAATCGGCGCCATGGAGGGCGTCCGCTTAGCCTGCAGGGACGTCCTTGCGCCGACCCCGCAAATCCACACCCGGCGCAGCCGGGCAGTGAACAGTGAGCCGCCCGGCCTATGACGTTGACTTTCGAGCACGCAAAGAAAAACCCGGCGCGAGGCCGGGTTCTTCGGGAATCAGGTGCAGCAGTCGAACGATTATTCTTCGACGGCTTCGGCCACGGCCGGACGGTCCACGAGTTCGACGTAGGCCATCGGGGCGTTGTCGCCGGCGCGGAAACCGCACTTCAGCAGACGCAGGTAGCCGCCCGGACGGGAAGCGTAGCGCGGGCCCAGGATGGTGAACAGGTTGCCCACGGCTTCCTGGTCGCGCAGACGGGCGAAGGCCAGACGGCGGTTGGCGACGGAGTCGACCTTGGCCAGGGTGATCAGCGGCTCGGCAACGCGGCGCAGTTCCTTGGCCTTCGGCAGGGTGGTCTTGATCAGCTCGTGCTTGAACAGCGAGGCGGCCATGTTCTTGAACATCGCTTCGCGGTGGGCGCTGGTACGGCTGAACTTACGGCCAGACTTC
>JAEWLO010000233.1 GCA_023457475.1 Pseudomonadota bacterium
GGTTTGCGGGGGACGGCGTGAATCCGTCCATGGAGCCTTAGTCGCGGCATCCATGCCGCTCATACCCCCGCAAACCCGCCCCGACCCGCCCTCGACAGTCGGTCGGTGACCACAGCAACAGCCGTAGAGCCACGCCCTGCGTGGCTGCGATCCGGTCGAGACATTCCATCTGGTGGAGAGCCCCCTTCTTGTTGAAGGGGGCGCGCCAACGGCGCGGGGTTAAGGTGGAATGCGCGGACCTCACGGGCCGAAGGGCCGTGAGGTTACAATAGTGGGCCCCGTTCCCAACCACGGTTTCCCGGACATGATGGTCCTCGAGGGCGCATCCGCCCTTTCGCCGTTCCGCCGCGAACGTCTTGAATCCCGCCTGCAGGCCCTTTCCGCCGATCTGCGCATTACCGGTGCCTGGCATGTCTTCTTCATCCAGACCGAGGGCGAGGCCGCGCCGGACCCGGTGATCCTGAGCCGGATCCTGGAAGCGCAGCCGCAGCAGGCCGCGCTGGAAGCGGGAGCCGTCTCGCACTTCGTGGTGCCCCGGTTGGGCACGCTTTCGCCGTGGTCGAGCAAGGCCACCGAACTGGTTCGCGGGGCGGGGCAGCCGATCCGCCGCGTCGAACGCGGTCTTCGCATCGACCTCGCCGGTTGGCCGGCCGATGCCGCCGAGCAGGCCGCCGTCATCGGCGCGCTGCACGACCCCATGACCCAGTCCGTGCTCACCACCACCGACCAGGCCCAGGCGCTGTTCACCGCGCCCGCCCGCGGCGAGCTGGAGCGTGTGGCCCTGGACGATCTGGAAGGTGCCAACCGCCGCCTCGGCCTGGCCATGGCCCAGGACGAGATCGACTACCTGCGCCAGCGCTTCGGTGAACTGGGGCGCAAGCCGTCGGACGTGGAGCTGATGATGTTCGCCCAGGCGAACTCCGAACACTGCCGGCACAAGATCTTCAACGCCAGCTGGACCATCGATGGGGCCGAACAGCCGCATTCGCTGTTCCGGATGATCAAGAACACCCACCAGCAGACCCCGCAGAACACGCTCAGTGCCTACAGCGACAACGCCGCCGTGGTCGCTGGCCTGCCGGCTGCGCGCTACCGCCCGGACCCGGCCACCGGCGAGTACCGCAGCGAAGCCGTGGTCGACTCGGCGTTCTGCATCAAGGTGGAAACGCACAACCATCCGACCGCCATCGCCCCGTTCCCCGGTGCCTCCACGGGTGCCGGCGGCGAGATCCGCGATGAAGGCGCGACCGGCCGTGGCGGCAAGCCCAAAGCCGGCCTGACCGGGTTCTCGGTCTCGCACCTGCGCATCCCGACCCTGCCGCAGCCGTGGGAAGCCCCGCGCGCGCTGAACCCGCGCATGGCACCCGCGCTGGACATCATGCTGGACGGTCCGCTGGGCGGTGCCGCGTTCAACAACGAATTTGGTCGTCCCAATCTGCTCGGCTACTTCCGCAGCTTCGAGCTGCCGGAAGGCGAAGGCCTGACCCGTGCCTATGACAAGCCGATCATGCTGGCCGGTGGCCTGGGCGCGATTGATCGCGTGCAGGTGGAGAAGCTGAAGCTGCAGCCTGGCGACGCCGTGATCGTGCTCGGCGGCCCGGCCATGCTGATCGGCCTGGGCGGCGGTGCCGCCAGTTCGGTCGCCTCCGGCGAAAGCGCCGAAGACCTGGACTTCGCCAGCGTGCAGCGCGACAACCCGGAAATGGAGCGTCGCTGCCAGGAAGTGATCGACCGCTGCGTCGCGCTTGGCCTCGACAACCCGATCCGCTGGTTCCACGACGTCGGCGCGGGCGGTCTGTCCAATGCCATTCCCGAGCTGCTGCACGACTCCGGCGTCGGCGGGGTGATCGACCTGGGCAAGGTGCCCACCGACGATCCGTCGCTGTCGCCGATGCAGCTGTGGTGCAACGAATCGCAGGAGCGGTATGTGCTGGGCGTGCCGCAGGACCGCCTGGCCGAGTTCGCCGCGCTGTGTGCGCGTGAGCGCTGCCCGTTCGCGGCGGTCGGTGTGGCCACGGCCGAAGAGCGTCTGGTTGTTGCCTACGGTGCTTCGGTGGGGAACATTCCGGCCGATGCCCCGATCGACCTGCCGATGGACGTACTGTTCGGCAAGCCGCCGAAGATGCACCGCGACACCGCGCACCCGCCGGCTCCGCGCTGGCCGGCCCTGAAGACCGGAGGCCTGGATCTGCAGGAAGCCGGTCTGCGCGTGCTCGCGCACCCGTCGGTGGCGTCGAAGAACTTCCTGGTCACCATCGGCGACCGCAGTGTCGGCGGCCTCACCGCGCGCGAACAGATGATCGGTCCGTGGCAGCTGCCGCTGGCCAACGTCGCCATCACCCTGGCGGGGTTCGATACCGTGGCCGGTGAAGCCATGGCGATCGGCGAGCGCACGCCGCTGGCCCTGCTCGATGCCGCCGCCTCGGCGCGCATGGCGGTCGGCGAGGCGATCACCAACCTGTGCGCGGCCCCGGTCGACGCGCTGGAAACGGTCAAGCTGTCCGCGAACTGGATGGCCGCGGCCGGCCACAACGGCGAAGACGCGCTGCTGTACGACGCCGTGCGTGCCGTCGGCATGGAACTGTGCCCGCAGCTGGACCTGAGCATTCCGGTCGGCAAGGACTCGCTGTCCATGCAGGCCCAGTGGCAGCAGGGCGGGCAGGCGCACAAGTCGGTGTCGCCGGTGTCGCTGGTGATCTCGGCGTTCGCGCCGGTAGCCGACGCCAATGCCCAGCTCACGCCGCTGCTGGACCGCGAAACCGACAGCGAGTTGTGGCTGATCGGCCTGGGGGCCGGCAAGCAGCGCCTGGGTGGCTCCATTCTTGCCCAGGTCCACGCCGACCACAGCGCACTGCCGGCGTTCGCCGGTGCCGTGCCGGACCTCGATGATCCGCAGCGCCTGCGCGCCTTCTTTGAACTGATCCGCGACGCGCGCCAGGCCGGCCTGCTGCTGGCGTACCACGACCGCAGCGACGGCGGCGCGTTTGCCGCCCTTTGCGAAATGGCTTTTGCCTCGCGCCAGGGCCTGGACATCACCCTGGATGCCTGGGGCGACGACCCATTCCGCAGTCTGTTCAACGAAGAGCTGGGCGCGGTGGTGCAGATCGCCCGCGAAGACCGCGCGGCCTTCGCCGACCTGGTCGAGCGTCACGCGTTGACCGAATGCGCGCAGCGCATCGCCAAGCCGACGACCGCACCGGTCGTGCGCGTCTCGCTGCAGGGCGAAAGCCTGGCCGAATGGCGTTGGGAAGCCTTGTTCGATGCCTGGTGGTCGGTGACCCACGCCATGCAGAAGCTGCGTGACAATCCGGAAGCGGCGGATGCCGAGCGTGCCGTGGCGCGCAGCTTCAACGCACCGGGTCTGAAGCCGAAGCTCACCTTCGATCTCAACGAAGACGTGGCCATGCCGTTCATCAACACCGGCGCGCGTCCGCGCGTGGCGGTGCTGCGCGAGCAGGGCGTCAACGGCCAGATCGAGATGGCCAGCATCTTCGAGCGCGCCGGCTTCACCGCCTTCGATGTGCACATGAGCGACCTGATCGAAGGTCGCGTGAAGCTGGCCGACTTCACCGGTCTGGCCGCCTGCGGTGGCTTCAGCTACGGCGACGTGCTGGGGGCGGGTCGCGGCTGGGCCACTTCGGTGCTGGAACGCAGTGCGCTGCGTGATGCCTTCGCCGCCGTCTTCGGGCGTGTGGACACCTTCGCGCTGGGCGTGTGCAACGGCTGCCAGATGCTGAGCCAGTTGAAGGACATCATCCCCGGTGCCGAGCACTGGCCGCAGTTCCGTCGCAACCGCAGCGAGCAGTTCGAAGCCCGCACCGCACTGCTGGAAGTGGTGGAATCGCCGTCCATCCTGCTGCGTGGCATGGCCGGGTCGCGCATTCCGGTGGCGGTGGCGCATGGCGAAGGCCAGGCGATCTTCGCCAGCGCCGTCGACCAGGCCGCCGCGCGTGTCTCGCTGCGTTACGTGGATGGCGACGGCAACATCGCCACCCAGTACCCGCTGAACCCGAACGGCTCGCCGGACGGCATCACCGGCCTGACCAGCACCGACGGCCGTGCCACCATCATGATGCCGCACCCCGAGCGCACCCCGCGCGCGCTCAACCTCAGCTGGCGTCCGGCGGAGTGGCAGGGCGACTCGCCCTGGCTGCGCATGTTCCGCAACGCCCGCGTCTGGGTCGGCTGAGCCACCCCGTCGCAACGAGAAACCGCCGGTCGCCCGGCGGTTTTTTTTGAATCATGCGATTCGCTATCGTCTTTTCCCAAACGGTCAGACGAACCGGTAGCGCCGAAGAGAACGGCAGGAGCCGTTCTCAACGTCGCGCAGCGA
>JAEWLO010000234.1 GCA_023457475.1 Pseudomonadota bacterium
GATGAGGTTGAAGCCGAAGATGATGGGTTCTGATGGCCAAGAACATTGTTGCCGACAGTTGTTTCTGGTTTGGACTGTTCGATGCACGCGATCAATACCATGCCGAGGCGTGTGCGATCGAGGGCTCGCTTTCCGTGCACAGTATTCTGCTGCCTTGGCCGACGTTGTACGAATCGTTGAACACGCGATTCATGAGAAAGCGCCAGGAGAGGGACAGATTTCGCACCTACCTCAAACGTGCATCCACCGTTCTGCTCGACGACCTCCCCTACAGAGCGGCTTCTTTGGACCATGTCATGGAGCAGGTAAGCACGCGCCATAGTCTTGTTGACCACGTAATCAGGAGCATGTTGGAAGATCCAAATGTATCGATCGATGCTCTGATAACGTTCAATCCTGCTGATTTCATCGATGTATGTCAGGCGCGGCGCATTGAGCTGATAGAACGCTAGGGTGATCCCAACTCCCGATAGCGGACGAATGCAGGCGTTGTACCACTGCAGACTTCCCAGCCCAGCATTGCTAAGCCCACCGTTCTGGGAACTAGGCGCGCGCCACTTCGATAGTACGCAAGAATGCGTCGGCTGATATCCAGCGCGTCAGCCGCGGCATCGAGCGACATGCCGTGGTGGGACATCCACGTGATGACCTGCTGGTGGGAGAAGCCTCCCGCCTGTTCAATCGCCATGGCACGAAGGTTGTCGCTTGCCAGACCGAGTTCATCTTTGCCTGCGAAAACCACGCCGCGCTTCCACTCATCCATCGCGACGTTCTCTACAACGTCCGATGCTCCCAAACGCGCGAGGCTGGGGTATCGGGACGCGACCTCGCCAAGATCCACCTCTCCGGTAAATCCATCGGCAAAACCGATTTCAATACGTCCGTTGCCGAGTGACAGAGCCTTGGTCAGCAGGAATTGAGGATGATCCATGGCGCAACTCCAGTGCAATGATTGCACTATGCAGTGCGGCAGGGGGCGGCGCCACCCCTCCCCTGATTCCCCGTTCACATTCCCTTCTCTAGATTGGGCGGCAACCACAAAGGACCGCCGCCCGCGTGCTGCAACCGGAACAGGACACTCCAACCTGGCGCATCTACGAGGCGCTGCTGCAGGCCACGCCGGATCTGTCCTACGTGTTCGATCTGCAGCACCGTTTCATCTACGCCAACAAGGCGTTGCTGGACATGTGGGGCATGAGCTGGGACGAAGCCATCGGCAAGACCTGCCTGGAGATCGGCTACGAGCCTTGGCATGCGGCGATGCATGACCGTGAAATCGAGCGTGTGATCGCTACCCGCAAGCCGATCCGGGGCGATGTGCCGTTCCCGCACGTGACCCAGGGCGTCCGCATCTACGATTACATCTTCACCCCGGTGATCGGGCCGGACGGCGCGGTCGAGGCCATCGCCGGCAGCACGCGCGATGTCACCGAGCGCAACCGGCATGAGCAGCATCTGCAACTGCTGATCAATGAACTCAACCACCGGGTGAAGAACTCGCTGGTCATGGTCCAGTCCATTGCCCGCCAGACCCTGCGCACTGCGGAGGGACTGCAGGATGCCAACGACAAGATCGAAGAGCGGCTGATGGCCCTGGCCAGCGCCCACGATGTGCTTACGCGCGAAAACTGGCACAGCGCGGATATCCGCGACCTCGTCGATACGTCGATCGGTGCCTGCGGCGACGGCTCGCAGTTCGAGGTGCAGGGGGAGAGCTGTCGCCTGGATCCCCGTCGCGCGGTGGCGCTGGCCATGGCGCTGCACGAGTTGAGCACCAATGCGGTCAAATACGGCGCGCTGTCATCGCCCGTGGGCCGCGTCCGTTTCAGCTGGGGCCGCCGCACGGTGGAAGAGCAGGAGCGTATCGAGCTGCTGTGGCAGGAAAGCGGCGGGCCGTCGGTGCAGCCGCCGCTGCAGCGGGGCTTCGGCTCACGCCTGATCGAGCGGGGACTCAAACATGATCTGGGCGGTGGCGTCGAACTGGTATTCGCGCCGGACGGCGTGCGCTGCCAGGTCTGGATGCCACTGCACTCACTGCAGGAGGGGCAGGGCACATGAGCCGGAACGTGCTGGTGGTGGAAGACGAATCGATGATCGCGATGCTGATCGAAGACTGGCTGGAGCTGCAGGGCTACACCGTCTTCGTGGTGCCGGACGTGCGCCATGCCTTGGACGCACTGCGCGATCATCCCATCGACATGGCCCTGCTGGACGTCAACCTGGGCGGGACGCCTTCGACGCCAGTGGCGTACGAGCTGGAGGCGCGGGGGATTCCCTTTACGATCGCCACCGGCTACGGCGCTCAGGGCGTGGATGCCGCCTTCCGCGAGCGCGGATGCCTGCAGAAGCCCTTCCGCATCAGCGACCTGGAACGGGCGGTGAAGGAACTCGACCGACAGGTGACGGCGCTGGCCGGGCCCGCCGCCTGAATCCTTACATCAACGTGGCGCGCACGACTTCTTCGATCAGGATGATGTAGCAGGCCACGAAGTAGACCTTCAACAGGGCCGGGTGCTGCTTGGAAGCGAAAGCGCGCATGACGATCAGGTGTTGGGTGGGACGTCATCATTGTGACCATGGGGTGAAATTGAGGCAACGGTCACACATTCAAATTTGTGACGGGTTTTGCCTTGCCAAACCCATGAAATTCAAGTACTTGGCAAATTAGACCGCCCGCAGCGGCTTACCGTCCGTCGGAAAATCCCTACAAGTCGATCTTCACTTCCCTGACGCGGGCGCGTCACCCGCCCCGGACACGCCGTTCGTTAACGTGAACGCCACTTCGTACTTCCTGCAGAGGGAAAGGGTTTCAAGATGATCAAGTGGGCCATCATTTTCGCCATCATCGGTGTCATTGCCGGCGTGCTCGGCTTTGCCGGCATCGGCGGCGCGTTCATCGGCATCGCCAAGTTCCTGTTCTGGGCCGGGATCATCATCGCCGTCATCCTGTTCGTGCTGGGCATGACCGTCGCCAGGAAGGTCGTTTGACGCCTCATCAGTGCGAAAGGTGAGGTTGCCGGCGCTACCGTGTTGGCAGACGTTCCGCAGCCACGCAGGGCGTGGCTCTACGCGGGTGCGGCCGGCACCGGGTCAGGCCAGCGCGGGGCGGGTCAATCCCAGCAGTTCTTCCAGCATCCGCTCGGCACTCGGCCGGCCCTCCTCGTCCAGCGGCACCGCCAGCGACTGCAGCCAGAATCCGTGGGCTGCACGTCGCGCGGCCGCCAGACGCGGCTCCTGTGCTTCGTTGGCATGCTCGCGCAACTGCACCCGGATCCACGCCTTCAGCGCGTCCACGATCTGCGGATCCGGCCGCCCGCGCGGCGCGTCCGGGCCGGGCAGGCGGGGAGCCAGACAGGCGCGGAAGATCGCGGTGACATAGGCGCGCGAGAAGCGCCCGTGCGGCTCCGGATCCAGCCCGATCAGCACGTGCACCGCGTGATCGAAATCCACCAGGGCCGTGTCCAGCGCCGGATCGTCCGGTACCTCGGCAGCGCGCAGCAAGGGGAAGGGACGAGGCATGCAGTACTCCGTTGACGAGGCGATGCGCTCAATGCGCGGAGGGCAGCTGCAGCGGCCGGTGGCCGGGCTGGGCCTGCAGCGCGTACAGCATCATCAGCACACGCTGGCCCTGGCCGTTGCAGGCCAGCTCAAAGGTGGTGCGTCCCCCCAGAGCGGGCAGGGGACTGTGCAGAATCCATTGCAGTACGCGCGCGCGATCCGGCTCGATCTGCAGAGCCACATTCGCCACCCGGCGTACGATTCCCGGGCGCATCCTCAGAACCCGTAGCTCAGCGCGACCACGGCCGAGTCCATGTACCGGCCTTCGGTCATCGGGCTGTCTTTGACCGCATCGCTCAGGCGGGTGCGACGCAGGGAACCGGTGGCGGTCCAGTGCGCACCCAGCGGCATCACCGCGGTCAGGTCGATATAGGGGGCCACGCCGCTGCCCGCGCGGTAGGCGGGCAGACCACTGCGCGCGGATTCGGCCGCGCTGATCCCGAAGTAGTAGTCGTTGAGATCGCTGCTGGCGTATCCGGCCCCGATGCCTGGAACCAGGGTGACGCGCCCGGTGGGAATCGGGTATGCGTATTTGGCGTCGGCGGCGAGCCCGCCGCCGTGGCCGCTGACTTCCTTCTGCACATTGGCCTGCACGATGCCCCACTGCGCGGTGTGCCGCACCGCCACACCGGCCATGGCGGACAGGCTGCGGTTGGACAGCTGGCGCAGGCGCACGTCATCGGTGTCCTTGTGCTTGAAGCGCATCATGTACGGTGACGCCAACAGCGAGACTTCGGTGCTGTCGCTGTTGAACAGCTTCCAGCCCAGGCTGCCGCCGCGCAGATGGAAGGATTTTCCCTCGTAGTTCACCACCGGCACCGGCAGCACGTCGGTGTCGTAGTCCGCGTAGGGCGACTTCTGCACGCCGATGGCAAGGCCCACGCTGCTGCGCGGCTTCGCGCCGGGGGCGACCTGTGCCTGCGCGGCGGTACTGGCCAGCAGGGCGGCCACCGGAAGGACGAAAAGAAGGGATCGAACGCGCATGTGCCTGCCACTGTGAGGATGCCAAGCCGCCATGGTGGCGGGCGGACATTGTCGGAACGTTGCGCCGGCCGGCACGGTACCATCGGCGGCCGTGCCCCCTGTACGCTCCCTGCCCATGCGCATCCTGCTGCTCGAAGACGATCCGGAACTGGCCAGCGCCATCCAGGCCAGCCTGGGCCGGCACGGCATGGTGGTGGACCTGGTGGTTTCCATGGCCCAGGCCACCGAGGCGCTGAAAGCCAATGTGCACCAGATCCTGCTGCTGGACCGCCAGCTGCCCGACGGCGACGGAGCCAACTTCGTCCGCGTGGCGCGCAGTCATGTGCCCAACCTGCCGGTCATCATGCTCACCGCGCGCGATTCGGTGGCCGACCGCGTCGTAGGGCTGGATGTCGGTGCGGACGATTACCTGACCAAACCGTTTGCGGTGGAAGAGCTGCTGGCACGCATCCGCGCGATCTCGCGGCGAC
>JAEWLO010000235.1 GCA_023457475.1 Pseudomonadota bacterium
GGGCGGCGTCCGCCACCACAGGCGGCGCCGGCGCGACCGGTGCCCGCGGCAATTCGGCCTGGCTGGCGAAGACCGGCATGGCCGGTTCCGGCGCGGTCTGCTCCGGCAACTGCTCGCGGGTCATGAACAGGGCTACGGCGGCCACAGAGGCCGCCAGCGCGGCACTGCCCCCCCAGCGACGCCAGCCGGCACGCTCGCGGTGACCGGCGGTTTCGGCCTTCTGCGGCGCGGGTTCCACGGCAATGGCGGCCTGTACCCGGGCGGCGAAATCGACCGGGGCCGGCGCGCAGGCCTGGCCGCGCATAACGTCGCCCAGCAGCTGCCAGCGCTCGTGGCAACCGGCCAGGGCGTCGTCGTGCTCCAGCCGGCGCAGCATGAAGCGTGCTTCGTCGGGGCTCAGCTCACCGTCGATCAAAGCAGACAGCTGCTGCCGGTGATGGGTTTCGAATTTGTCCGGCGCGGGGCCGGCAGGGTTCGCATTGGGATGTTCGTGGTTCATACGCGGCTCTTCTCGCGGGTGGCGCTGCCGATGTCCAGCAGCGGCCGAAGTTCAGTATCGATGGCTTCGCGGGCGCGGAAGATCCGCGAACGCACGGTGCCGATCGGGCACCCCATCTTCTGCGCGATCTCGTCGTAGCTCAGCCCTTCCACCTCGCGCAGGGTAATGGCCGACCGCAGTTCTTCCGGCAATTCCGATACTGCCTTCATCACAGTGTTCTCCAGCTCCTGGCGCATCAACTCCCGTTCGGGCGTGTCGGTGTCGCGCAGACGGGTGCCGCTGTCGAACTGTTCGGCGTCCCCGATGTCGATGTCATCGGTGGGCGGGCGGCGGTTGTGGGCGGCAAGGTGGTTCTTGGCGGTATTCACGGCGATCCTGTGCAACCAGGTATAGAACTGCGCATCTCCCCGGAAACTGTTGATCGCGCGGTAGGCGCGGACAAACGTGTCCTGGGCGACGTCCTGACATTCACTCCAGTCGGCGATGTAGCGCCCGATCAGCGCAACGATCCGGTGCTGGTACTTGCGCACCAGCACATCGAACGCCGCGCTTTCGCCGCGCTGCACACGCCGGACCAGTTCAAGGTCCAGCTCCTGCGGTGTTTCAACCTCGGCCATGGGGGGCCGCACTCCTGTCAGCCCAACCGACGTCGGGCAATGAGACTGCCAATCCCGGGAAAAGTTCAGCGCCTTGTGACAAGTCGCCGCACCAGCTTTTAACCACCGTTCCGTTAAGGTTTCCGATCACGGTCATGATCGGGCGTTGCAGATACCCCAGCTATAGGGATTTGACGGGGAGGAAACAACCTCTGGATCATAGCCCCCTTCTCCATACACAACCGGATGGAACGTCCCCATGCTCTCAGGCTTCGATGGGCTCCGCTTCTCGCATTGGCACCCACAGATCCGTGATGACGGTGTCGTGGTGCTCAGCCTTGACCGCCAGGACAGCAGCGTCAACGCCATGTCCCAGGATGTGCTGCTGGAACTGGGCGACCTGGTCGAACGGCTGGCACTGGACCCGCCCAAGGCGGTGGTGGTGCAGTCGATCAAGCCGGCCGGCTTCATTGCCGGTGCCGACCTGAAGGAGTTCCAGGAATTCGACCGCCGCGGCACCGTCACTGACGCCATCCGCCGCGGCCAGACCGTCTATCAGAAGTTGCATGAGCTGCCCTGCCCAACCGTGGCTGCGATCCACGGGCACTGCCTGGGTGGCGGCACCGAGCTTGCGCTGGCCTGCCGCTACCGCGTGGCCTCCAACGACAGCAGCACCCGGATCGGTCTGCCCGAGACCCAGCTGGGCATTTTCCCCGGCTGGGGCGGCCGCGCGCGCCTGCCGCAGCTGGTGGGGGCTCCGGCTGCGATGGACATGATGCTGACCGGCCGCCCCCTCTCGGCGTCGGCGGCGCGCAACATCGGGCTGGTGGACAAGGTCGTGGCCCCGGCCGTGCTGCTGGATACCGCCGTGGCGCTGGGCCTGTCGGGTACGACGCGTCCGTTCAAGCAGCGCGCCACCGCATGGGCGACCAACACCTGGCTGGCGCGCAAACTGCTGGCTCCGCAGATGGCCAAGCAGGTCGCGCGCAAAGCGAAAAAAGACCATTACCCGGCCCCGTATGCGCTGATCAATGTATGGGCACGTACCGGCGGCAGCCCGATCCAGACCCGCCTGGACGCCGAACGACGTGCGGTGGTGAAGCTGGCCGGCACGCCGACCGCCCGCAACCTGATCCGCATCTTCTTCCTCACCGAGCGGCTCAAGGCGCTGGGCGGCAAGGACCATGGCATCCGCCATGTGCATGTCGTCGGTGCCGGTGTGATGGGCGGTGATATCGCCGCATGGGCCGCCTACAAGGGCTTCGAGGTCACCCTGCAGGACCGCGAGCAGCGCTTCATCGACCCGGCACTGGAGCGCGCGCAGGCGCTGTTTGCCAAGAAAGTAAAGGATGAAAGCAAGCGCCCCGCCGTGGCAGCACGGCTGAAGGGCGACCTGGCCGGCGACGGCGTGGCCCAGGCCGACCTGGTGATCGAGGCGATCATCGAGAACCCCGAGGCCAAGCGCGAGCTCTATCAGACGCTGGAGCCAGGGATGAAGGCCGATGCGCTGCTGACCAGCAACACCTCTTCGATCCCGCTGGTGGAACTGCGCGACCATATCCAGCGTCCCGGCCAGTTCGCCGGCCTGCATTACTTCAATCCGGTGGCGCAGATGCCGCTGGTGGAAATCATCCACCACGACCGCATGGATGCGCTGACCGAACAGCGCCTCGCGGCTTTCTGCAAGGCGCTGGGCAAGTTCCCGGTACCGGTGGCCGGCACGCCGGGCTTCCTGGTCAACCGCGTGCTGTTCCCCTACATGCTCGAGGCGGCTACCGCGTACGCCGAGGGCGTGCCGGGCCCGGTGATCGACAAGGCAGCGGTGAAGTTCGGCATGCCGATGGGCCCGATCGAGCTGCTCGACACGGTCGGCCTGGACGTGGCGGCCGGCGTGGGCAAGGAGCTGGCTCCGTTCCTGGGGCTGCAGATTCCCGCCGCCCTGCAGACGGTCGAACCGGGCAAGCGCGGCAAGAAGGACGGCCAGGGCATCTACAAGTGGGAGAACGGCCGTGCGCAGAAGCCGGACGTGCCGGCCAACTACGCCGTGCCTGCCGACCTGGAAGATCGCCTCATCCTGCCGCTGCTCAACGAAGCGGTAGCCTGCCTGCACGAAGGCGTGGTCGCCGACGCCGACCTGCTGGATGCCGGGGTGATCTTCGGCACCGGCTTCGCTCCGTTCCGCGGCGGCCCGATCAACCACATCCGCGAGACCGGCGCCGACCTGCTGCTGGCGAGGCTCAAGGCATTGCAGGCCCGGCACGGCGATCGCTTCGCGCCGCGCCCGGGCTGGGACAGCCCGCTGTTGCGCGACTCCGCAGGGTAGGCCAGCCACTCCCCTCCACGCCGCCGGCGTGGAGGCCCACGCGGCGGTGGTGCCGGCAGGCACGGAGCCCGCGCCCGGCCCGGAACGCGCGGCGCTACATCGTCTGGGTCGGCTGTTCCGCGTTGAGGGTGCCGGCGAGGATGGTCTCGATCTTGCCCTTGACCGCTTCGCCTTCCGCGGTATCGGCGAACTGCACGCCGATGCCGGCGGTGCGGTTGCCCTGCGCCCCGGTCGGGGTGACCCAGCACACCT
>JAEWLO010000236.1 GCA_023457475.1 Pseudomonadota bacterium
GTCCGAACGTCGGCTGGCCACTGTGTTCGTGCAGGTGCTGGAGCTGTCCGGAGCCGTGGATGCCGACGCCGACTTCTTCCGTCTGGGGGGCGATTCGCTCTCGGCAGTACGCCTGCTGCTGGAAATCCAGCAGCACTGGGGACGGGATCCGGGCCTGGGCGCGATCTTCAGCCATCCCCAGGTCGCGGCACTGGCGGCGCAGCTGGACGCGCCGGAGCGGGCACCCGATCACGGCCTGGAGCCCTCGATCACGCTGGCATCCGACGTGCCGGGCAGGGCACCGCTGTTCGTGATCCATCCCGCCGGTGGCATCGCCTGGAATTACCGCACGCTGGCCGCCGCGCTGCAGCCGGCGCGCGCGGTCCATGGCCTGCAGTCGCCCGCGCTGGACACGCAGGCACCGCTGCCGGAGAGCATCGAGGCACTGGCCACGCAGTACGCCGCGCGCATCGAGCAGCTGCAGCCGCAGGGGCCGGTGCATCTGCTGGGTTGGTCGGTGGGCGGCATCATCGCGCAGGCCATCGCCGTTCATCTGCAGGCGCGGCAGCGTGCCGTGGGGTCGCTGGTTCTGCTGGACGCGTATCCGAGCGAGTGCTGGCGCGGCGAGCCCGAACCTGACCCGGTCGCTGCGCTGCGGGCGCTGCTGGCGATCGCCGGCTACGATCCGGACGGCCACCCGGAGCTGGACACGCGTGCGCGCATCGTGGCCTTCCTGCGCCGGGGCGACAGCGCGCTGGGGAACCTGCCCGATGCGGTACTGGATGGCGTGGTCCGTTCGGTGACCGGCACCAACCGCCTGATCCGCGCGCATCACCATGGCCGCTTCGACGGCACCTTGGTACATGTACGTGCCGACCGCGACCACGCCGGACGGCCGCAGCTGCAATCGGCCTTGTGGCAGGCGCATGCCACCCGGGTGGAAGCGCTGCCGCTGCCGTTCCTGCACAGCGAGCTGACCGGCCGCGATGCGGTGTCGCACCTGGCACCGTGGCTGTCGCGTCGTCTGCGATCTTTCGCCAACGACTACGAGGAGCAGAACGCATGCAACTGACCGGATTCCAGGACACCGTTGCGTTGGTGACCGGCGCGGCCGGTGGGATCGGGGCGGCGCTGGTTCGCCAACTGCTGCAGAGCGGCTGTGTCGTGATGGCAACCGACCTGCAGTGCCCGGCGCTGCCTCCGCATCCGCGCCTTCATGTCCGGGCCCTGGATGTCAGCGATGCCGCCGCGGTGGATGCGTGCGTGGTGGATGTTGAAACGCAGGTGGGGCCCATCGGATTTGGCGTCAATGTGGCCGGCGTACTGCAGGTAGGGGAGGTGACCGACATCACCGACGCGGCGTGGCGACGCGTGTTCGCGGTCAATGCAGATGGCGTGTTCCACCTGGGCAGGGCACTGGCACGGGTGATGACGCCGCGGCGACGCGGCGCGATCGTCACCGTCAGCTCGAACGCGGCTGGCGTTCCGCGTCATGGCATGGCGGCCTATGCCGCGTCCAAGGCGGCGGCGACCATGTTCACCCGCTGCCTGGGCCTGGAGCTGGCTCCGCAGGGTATCCGCTGCAACATCGTGGCCCCGGGCTCAACATTGACCCCGATGCAGACCGGCATGTGGGCGGATGCCGACGGGGCCCAGCGCGTCATCCAGGGCAGTCTGGAGACGTGGAAGCCCGGCATTCCGCTCGGCAAGCTGGCCGCCCCGGACGATGTGGCGCAGGCGGTGATGTTCCTGCTCTCCGACCAGGCCGGTCATATCGCCCTGAGCGATATCTACGTGGACGGTGGTGCGACCCTGCGCGGCTGACGCGCGGCACGGGGGCGGCGTGGCTTGGCCCCCGGTGATGCGGTCTCACGGCTGGGCAGTGTGCCGCGCTGCTGCAATGCGTCCATCCAGGCCAGGTTGTCCAGATACGCAAGGAAGTGCTGCAGGTAGCCAGGCGAGACCTCGCCCATCCAGTTGAGCGTGCGGTGCACCAGCACGCTGGAATTCAAGGGGCCGCCATCGCTGGGTTCCTGTGCCAGGGTCTGGCGTACCTGGCTCTCGGTGCGCAGCGTCGCCCACAGCGTCCGGAATGTGGCCAGTGCTTCCAATTCCGGGTACGTGTCGTGGGGTGGGGTGTTCAGCCACGCAGGGCGTGGCTCTACCGGGGCTGGGGTGGCCCTCCCGTCTACCGCAGCTACCTGGGCTGCGTAGGCCTGCATCAGGACCGCGATGCGGGCATCCAGCGCCTCGCGCAGCGCGCCGTGCCGGGCTTCCGCATGTCGGTGCATCGCCTCCAGAAAGGCGAACCGCACCGGGTCCAGGCGGTCGTATCCCTGCGCACGCCAGTGCGCGAGCACGTCACCGCGTGGGCAACCGTCAGCGCTCATCAGCCTGCGTCGTCGCAGCGGCTTTCGGTCGTGGAATCGGAGCCATCTCCACGCGCCGGTTGCGGGCACGGCCTTCCTCATCCGCATTGGAGCCCACCGGCTGCTCGGACCCGAATGCCGCCGCGAACACGGAACCGGCCGGCACGCCTTCGGCGATAAGGGCGCGGGTTACGGTCAGCGAACGTTGTGCGGAGAGCTCCCAGTTGTCGGCGAACTGGCGGTTGGTATCGCGCACCGGGCGGTCGTCGGTGAAGCCGCTCACCATCAGCACCTCCTCGCGCGAGGCGAGGTAGCCGCGCAGTGGACCGGCCAGACTGCTCAGCAGCTCACGACCCTCCGGCTGCAGCTGGTCGGAGTTCAGCGCGAACAACACGCTGCCGCTGATGCCGATGCGGCCGTCGACCAGCGTGACGCGCCCGGCCGCCAGTGGGCCAGCCAATGCCTGCTCCAGGGTCTGGCGGCGTTTGGCTTCAGCCTGGCGCTGCGCGACTTCCTCGTCCAGCCGCTGGGACAGCTCCAGCTGGATCGCCACCACCCCCACCAGGATGAGCACGAATGCCCCCAGCAGCACCGACATCAGGTCGCCGAAGGCGGCCCAGACGGGCGTGCCGGCATCGTCGTCCATTTCCAGGCCGTCGCTCATGCGCTGGCGGTCGCGTTGTTGTTGTTGTTGCGGCGGCGGCCGGCGAGCTGCTGCAGTTCCTCGATGATCTGCTGCTGCGAAAGCACGCTCAGGTCGACTACTTCGCGCGCCTGGGCGACGTAGTAGGCAAGCTGCTCGTCGCTGCGCGTCATCGAGGCATCCAGTGCGCCCGCCACCTGCTGCAGCTGCTCGCCCAGCCCGGTGCTGGCGGTGCCGAAGGACTGCATGGCGGTGCCGAAGGCTTCGGCGAGGCTGGCGACTTCCACCGCGCTGGTGCCGAGCTGGGCGGCCACGCCTTCCAGCTTGCCGGTTTCGCTGGCGACGTGATCGGTGAAGCGCGTGCCGACACGCTCAAGCAGTTCGGCCGACGTGCTGACCAGCGCGTCCACGGCGGTGCGTTGCTCGGTGGAAGCATGGTTGACCGCATCGAGCAGCGTCTCCAGTGTCCCCAGCAGATGGGTGCGTTCTTCCAGCATGGCGGTGTCGCGCACCATGCTGTCGGACAATTTCTGGCGGAGCTCGGCGACCACGTCGGCGGCGGCTTTGGGTGCCTCCGACGCCAGCGTCACCAGGCGGGAGATCTCCGCGATCGTATCGCGCGCGTGGGCCTGGGCCTGGGCACCGATGTCCTGCGCAGTGGCCGAAAGCGTGTCGCATACAGCCTGTTGGCTGGCCGCGACCTGTGCGCCATTCTCGGCCCACTGCTGACCGAGCTGGGTGGACAGCGCCGTGAACGCGTCGCTCCAGGTGGCGAGGCGCTGCGTGTCACGTGCGTCCAGTGCATCCTGCTGGCTGTTGTGGGCGGCGTTCAGACCCTCCAGCAGGCCGCGTGCATGGGTGTCGATGCTGGCTGCTGCGCTGAGCAGGGCCTGTTCGTGGCGGCTTGCCAGCTCGGCATTGACGGCCTGCTGCCCGGAGAGAGCGTCCTTCCAGGCTTGTGCGCTGCCGCTGGCGCTGGCGTCCATGCGCGCGGCCAGGGCATCGATCAGGGCCGTCGCACGCGCATCATGCGCGGCATTCAGCGCGGCCAGCGTGCCGCGCAGGTCGGCGATGAGGGCGGCATGCGTCTGCTGCTGGGTCGCCTGCGCGTCGTGCCACTGCGCGGCGGTCGCGTCCAGGCTGCCGCGCATGGCATCGGCCAGCGTCGCATGCGCCTGCTGCTGGGAGGCCAGCGCGGTCGTCCAGGTCTCCCGTGCGGCGTCACGGCTTTGCGCGAAGCCTTCATCAAGCGCACCCAGCTGCGCCTGCACGGCGTCGCGCACGCTGTTCTGCAACTGCAGCGTCTGTTCGGCCACGCGTTCAAGGGTCTGCGCCATGATCGGCTGCAGGGCTTCGCCGACGGCGCGCGCGCTCTGGGTGACGCCGTCCTGCAGTGCCTGCTGCATCGTGCTGGCGAGGCGCTGCTGGGCATCACCGGCGGTATCGTGGAAACGCTGCTGGCTGCCCAGCAGCTGCTCGCCGGTGGCACGGCTGTGATGCTCGATGGCGGTGCCGACGGCTTCCAGTCGCTCGACCAGCGTGGGTAGCAGGGCCGCCTGCGTCTGCAGCAGTCTGAACGTTTCCGCACGCTGCCAGCCCTGCGAATGCACATGCAGGGTGGTCGCGATGCGCGTGTCCAGCTGCTGCACCACCCCCAGGCGTTCGCGGCGGCTCAGCGCCGACAGCAGACCGAGCATCGCCGAGGTTGCCACGCCGGCGATGGAGGTGCCGAAGGCGACGGCCAGCCCTTCGACCGGCGCGCCCAGCGAGCTGCGGATGGCGTGCAGGTCGGTCGCGCTCTCCAGGGCCAGGCCGGTGCCGCGCAGCGTGGCCATCATGCCCAGCAGGGTGCCGAGCATGCCCAGCAGTACCAGCAGGCCAACCAGGTAGGGGGTGAGGGTGGGGGCGGGCAACGCGGCACGTTCGCCTTCCACCCGCAGCCGCACGGCATTGCGCAGGGCCGGTGGGACCTGCTGCAACCAGTCCGCCAGCGACGCGGGGGCCGTTTCGGCCGCGTCCACCGCCTGTGCCAGCGCGGCGGTATCCGCGCGGTAGCGGCGCAGCTCCAGCGCGCCGGCGATGTAGCAGGCCGCGATGACCACGGCAACGCCGACGCCGACCGCGTTATGGCCGATGTAACCGGCACCGATCCAGCACACCGCCAGCAGGCCGGCCAGGAAGACAACAAGAGGAAGAGCAGTTCGGGACATGGGTCGGGGCATCAATGGGGACGCAGCGCTGCGAGCAGGCCGTCGATCGGGTGGAAACGGACATCCAGTTCGGCCAGGAGCACGTTCTGCATGTCTTTCCTGAACAACTGCAGCCATGCGGGATCGACGCCGTCGTCGGTGTCCTCGGCGGCCGCGTCGCGCAGGCGTTCGAAATGGGAGCCCAGCAGGGCAGGCACTGTGGAGAGCAGAGTCTGTTCGCGCGGACTGAGCGCCTGCTCCATCACCGCATCCACCTCGGCCAGCCGGGCACCTTCACCCGGTTCTGTGCCGAGGCGGTCGCGGAGCTTGCCGCGCAGGCGGCCGGTTGCGGCCAACATCGCCCGCTGGTGGTTCAGGCAACGGGTGCGCCAGGCCATGGCGTCGCGCGGTTCAGGTTTATCGGTGGCAGCAGGCTTCTGGATCGCCTCGACGAGCGTGCTGCGCACGCGCGCGCATTCAGCTTCCAGCGCTTCGCCATCGGGCAACGCGCCTTCAACCGGAGAGGGCAGGCGACCATCGAGTGCGCGCGACAGCGCCACCGCACGGGTCCAGTCGATCCACTGGCTCAGCCGGTCGGACAGATCCGGGCTGGCGCGGGGGGCGGTGCGGTCGGCCAGCGCCGCCAGCAACCGGATGAAGGGCGGGCCGGGGACGGGCGGTGGAGGCTTCTTCGCCATCGTTCCGGTCAAAACGGGGAATTTTACACTGGAATGACAGGGGGCGTGGCGGGGGGCGGGTGTACGGGATGCATGCAGGTTTATGCATGGTGATTACATCGGGTCTTCTAGGCTGTGTTGCAGCGAGGCAGCGCCTCGCTCTACGTCAGCGGGGCCGGGCCTCGCTCTACGTCAGCGAGGCAGGGCCTCGCTCTACGCGTGTTTAACAGGAGAACCCCATGCAGAAGATCCCTGAAGGTACCCTCGTTGTTGTTGCCGATGGCGGCTCGGCCCGTGTGTTCAAGAACGTGGGCGATGGCCGCACGCTGCAGCTGCGCCAGGAGGATCAGCTGCAGGTCCAGGATGTCAGCGAGCAGGGCGTGTCCGGGCAGGGCCCCTCCGGTGCCGTGCCCAAGGACATGAGCATCGCCCAGCTCAATGAAGCCACCTTCGCCAAGCAGCTGGCCGAGCAGTTGAACAACGAAGCGCTGAACCATCGCTACCAGCATCTGATCCTGGTGGCGGACCCGCAGACGCTTGGCCGCATTCGTCCGCAGCTGCATAAAGAGGTGGAAGCGCGGCTGCTGTTCGATCTCGCCAAGGACTTCACCAATGCACCGCTGGAAGACATCCAGCGCGCACTGGCAGCGTAGGACATGGCGTTCTCCTCCCGCTATGAAGGGCAACCTGAGCCATCGCGCAGCGAGGTCGATGCGCACAAGGGCTGGCAACTGCTCGAGTTCGGTGTCGACTGGTGTCCGCACTGCCAGGGCGCACAAGCGGCCGTGCAGCAGTGGGTGGAAGATCACCCTGTCATGCACACCAAGGTGGAAGACGGGAAGGGACGTCCACTGGGGCGATCGTTCATGGTGAAGCTCTGGCCCACGCTCATTCTGCTGCGCGATGGCGAGGAGCAGGCACGCGTGGTCCGGCCGCTGCGCAGCGATGATTTCGCATCGTTCGACGCGCTGTTGAAGGACACATCGCGCGCATGAGGCGCGGCTGAACGCCGCAACCAGATGCAACACTGTGATCCGCAAGGGATCCGGTGTTGCATCTGGTGTAACATGTATCGCTTGACCATTGACCCGGGCCATTGCCCGTCACGGTCGCCCTTCCTGCAGCGCCGTGGTGTGTACGCGGCCGTCCGGGAACGTCTGTTGAACCCCTCCTGCGCACTATGCCGCATCGAACGAGGTGGTGCTTTCCTGTGCCGTGCGCGGGACCTCGGA
Organism: Pseudomonadota bacterium; assembly: GCA_023457475.1. Classification (GTDB taxonomy): domain Bacteria; phylum Pseudomonadota; class Gammaproteobacteria; order Xanthomonadales; family Xanthomonadaceae; genus Stenotrophomonas. Next base: position 7,090 of record JAEWLO010000236.1, read on the forward strand.
TGCGTGGTGGCCACGCTCCCAGGAGAAGCAGATGCAGGACCTGCATGCCGCACACGCCCATTTCGGGTGGTTCAAACGCCGCCGCCAGCTGAAGGTGGACGAGGTCACCGTGGTGGACCGGCCGATGTTGAAGAAGGCGGTCGGTGCGGCCGCACTCGGCAACGCGATGGAGTGGTTTGATTTCGGTGTGTACGGCTATCTCGCGGTGACGCTCGGGCACGTGTTCTTTCCGGCCAGCAATCCGACCGCGCAGCTGATCGCCACGTTCGCCACCTTTACCGTGGCCTTTCTGGTGCGACCGCTCGGCGGCATGGTGTTCGGTCCCCTTGGCGATCGTTATGGACGCCAGAAGGTGCTGGCATTCACGATGATCCTGATGGCGCTCGGAACGTTCAGCATCGGCTTGATTCCGTCGTACGAACGCATTGGCCTGTGGGCACCGGCGCTGTTGCTGCTGGCACGGCTGGTGCAGGGGTTCTCCACCGGCGGTGAGTACGGCGGAGCCGCTACCTTCATCGCCGAGTATGCCACCGACCGGAACCGGGGCCTGATGGGCAGTTGGCTGGAGTTCGGCACGCTCGGCGGCTATATCGCCGGTGCGGCCACCGTGACCGTGCTGCACATGGCATTGAGCAGCACGCAGATGCTCGACTGGGGCTGGCGCGTCCCGTTCCTGATCGCCGGTCCGCTCGGCCTGCTGGGGCTGTACATGCGCATGAAGCTCGAAGAGACGCCTGCATTCCGCGCCTACGCGGAGGAAGCGGACAAGCGCGAACATGATCGCCCTGGCCTGGGCGAACTGCTGCGCGTGCATTGGCCGCAGCTGGTGAAGTGCATGGGCCTGGTGCTGGTGTTCAACGTGACGGATTACATGCTGCTCACCTACATGCCCAGCTACCTGAGCGTGACCATGGGCTATGCCGAAAGCAAAGGCCTGCTGCTCATCATTCTGGTGATGCTGGTGATGATGCCGCTGAACATCGTCGGCGGCCTGTTCAGTGATCGGTTGGGCCGCCGCCCGATGATCATCGGTGCGTGCATCGCGCTGTTCGCGCTGGCCGTGCCGTGCCTGCTGCTGGTCGGCAGCGGTCACGACGGTCTCATCTTCCTCGGCCTGATGCTGCTGGGGCTGGCGCTGGTGTGTTTCACCAGTTCCATGCCGTCCACCTTGCCGGCGCTGTTCTACACCCCAGTGCGCTACAGCGGGTTGTCGATAGCGTTCAACGTATCGGTTTCCCTGTTCGGTGGCACCACCCCGCTGGTCACGGCCTGGCTGGTGCAGCGCACCGGCGACCCGCTGGTGCCGGCGTACTACCTGATGGGCGCGGCGGTAATCGGCCTGGTGACCATGCTGTTCGTCAACGAAACCGCCAACCTGCCGCTGCGCGGCTCACCGCCGGCCGTGGCCAGCGAGGAAGAAGCGCACGCCCTGCTGAAGAGCGACGAGCCGATCACGGTGGACGACGCACGCCCGATGCTGCCGCCGACCCTGCTGCCCGACGAGCCGCGCCCGGCGTGATCGCATCGCAGCATGCAGCTCGTGGAACCCGGTGATAGGATCGAGGTCCTTGAATCGATCTAAATCAACACCATGAGCAGAGCGGGGAAGGTGCGGTGGTTGGGGCTGGCGATGCTGGCGATGTGGGCGGGCACGGCCGGGGCGGCCCCGGCGTCGGTGGGGGAGCGCGCCTACGCCGCCGTCGACCCGTTCATCGGGCCCGGCGGCGAAGGCCCCACCAATCCGGGTGCCACGGTGCCGTTCGG
>JAEWLO010000237.1 GCA_023457475.1 Pseudomonadota bacterium
CTGCTGGCCAAACTCAGTGCCGGGCGCTTGTCCGGCGACGCGCTGGCGCGCGAGCTGGGCCAGACCCGCGCTGCCATCTGGAAACGAATTCAAGGACTTAGAGCGGCCGGGGTGGAGGTCGAGGGCCGTGCCGGTGACGGATACCAGTTGCAGCAGCCGCTGGAACTGCTCGACACCGCCGCCCTGCTGGGCGCACTGCCCGACGCCGTCTCATCTCGGATTGATACCCTCGATATCGCCTGGACCGTCGTCTCGACCAACACCGAATTGCTGCGTTGCAGCGCACCGGAGCGCGGGTCGCGGGTTCTCCTGGCTGAACGCCAGACCGGCGGCCGCGGCCGTCGCGGGCGGGACTGGGCGTCGCCGCTTGCCGCGCACATCTACCTCTCGGTGCTGCGCGGTTTTGCGGGCGGGCTCTCACGCCTGGGCGGGCTCAGCCTGGTGGCGGGCGTGGCCGTGGCCGAGGCGCTGCGCGAGCAGGGCGTAGCCGGTGTCGGTCTGAAATGGCCCAACGACATCGTGGTGAACGGCCACAAGCTGGGCGGTCTGCTGGTGGAGGGCGGTGGCGAGTTCGCGGGCCCCGCGCGCGCCGTGATCGGGCTGGGCATCAACGTGCGCATGCCGCCGGCCTTTGCCGCCCAGATCACCCAGCCGTGGACCGACCTGGGCCAGCTGCTGGGTACGTCGGTGAGCCGCAACGCGGTCGTCGCGCGCGTGCTGGCGCATCTGCTGCCGGCATTGGAGACGTTCGAGCAGAAGGGGCTGGCTCCGTTCCTGGTTCGCTACGCCGCACTCGACGCGCTGGCCGGGCGCGCCGTGCGGGTGGAAGACGGCGGTACCTGGTTCGAGGGTGATGCCCTCGGCCTGGCCGAGGACGGGGCCCTGCGGGTGCGCATCGAGGGCGTGGAGCGCTGTTTTCACGCCGGGGAAGTCAGCGTGAGGGCGCAATGAGCGACTGGTTGTTCGACCTGGGGAATTCCCGCTTCAAATACGCGCCGCTGCAGGGTGTGCGTGCCGGCAACGTCGAGGCTTGGCCGCACGGTGCGGAAGCCATGCCGGATGCGGCGGTGCAGGGGCTGCCAAGCGGCGGCACCGCGTACGTGGCCAGCGTGGCCGCCCCCGCGCTCACCGCGGCCATGCTCGACGTGCTGCGCAGCCGCTTCACGCAGGTCCGCGTGGCGCGCACGGAAGCGGAATACGCGGGACTGCGCATCGCCTATGCGGACCCGTCGAAATTTGGCGTGGATCGCTACCTGGCACTGCTCGCCGTGGTGGATCGCCGGCAACCCGTGGTCGTGGCGGGCGTCGGCACGGCGCTGACCGTCGACCTGCTCGATGCGCACGGCCAGCACCACGGCGGGCGCATCGCGGCCTCCCCCACCACCATGCGCGAGGCCCTGCATGCACGGGCGGTGCAGCTGCCGCCCAGTGGCGGCAACTATGCCGAGTTCGCCAACGACACCGCCGACGCGCTGGCCTCGGGCTGCGACGGTGCCGCCGTGGCGCTCATCGAGCGCAGCTGCGCTCAGGCGGCGGGGGTGCTGGGCACCGTGCCGGCCTTGCTTGTGCACGGTGGCGGCGCACCTGCGCTGATGCCGCTGCTGCCGGATGCGCAGTTCCATGCGGCGCTGGTGCTGGACGGCCTCGCGCGCTGGGCCGTGCATCAGCCACCGGCGGCACGGTAGGATTTCAGGATGCTGACCCGTGCCCTGATCGTTGTCCTGGCCATTCTCAATGTCGGCGTCGCGCTGTGGTGGATGCTGCGCGGCGAACCGGCTCCTGTGGTCGTGGAAGCGCCGAACGGCGTAGCCAGGCTGCAGTTCCTGGATACGCCGGCATCAGCGGCTCCTGCGCCGGCATCGGCCACTGCACCCGCCAGCGCGCCGTTGAACGACGCCACGCCGGCGGCGACCGCCGCTCCTGCGAGCACGCCTGCTGCATCGAATGCTCCGGCACCTGCTCCGGCATCGGCCCCGCCGGCAGCCACCGCCGCCGCTGCGCCACCGCCCGCCGCCCCGGCTTCGGCTCCGGCGCAGTGTCTCTCGCTCGGCCCGTTCGCCGACCGCGCTGCGGCCATGGCGGCCCAGGGCAATGCCGACAGCCTGCTGCAGCGCTCGCGCCTGCGCGAAGTGCCCAATGCCGGGGCCAGCACCTACCGGGTCATCATGCCGGCCTCCGCCAGCCGCGAAGAGGCACAGGCCCTGGTCAAGCGGATTGCTGCAGCCGGCATCAGCGACTACTACATCCTCGGCCAGGGCGAAGACGCCAACGCGATCGCGCTGGGCCAGTACCGCAACCGCGAAGGAGCGGAACGCCGCATGGCCGCGCTCAGCGCCGCCGGCTTCAACGCCCGGCTCGTCGCCAGCGGCGGCGACGGCAGCGCGCAGTGGTGGGTAGATGCGACATTGGCTGACGGCTCCAGCCCCAATGCGGCCCGCCAGCGCAGCGGTGCCGCACAGCAACGCTCGCTGGACTGTGCCCGCCTGCGCTAGAATCGCCCCTTCAGTGCCGGCATAGCTCAGTTGGTAGAGCAACCGCCTTGTAAGCGGTAGGTCCCCAGTTCGAATCCGGGTGTCGGCACCATTCCGGGCAGGCGCGGACACGCACGGCGTGTCCCTACGAGGGTACCTCCGGGCGGCTTGCCGGGTGCCTGGAGCCGGGCCTTTGCCCGGGTCATCGGACGACCGACCCCGCCGACTCCGCCAATCGACACCGGTGCTCACAAGCATCAGCGGCAATGGCCCAACCGACCGCGTAGTGACACGCCATGCGTGTCATCGCGATCCGACCGCGCCTACGCGCTCAGTTCGTCTCGGCAAACCGGTACGACAGCAGCGACTTCACCAGGAACGTCACCTGGGTCGCCGACCGCGCATCCACCCGCATCACCGGCAACCGATGCCCGGCGTCGAACAACGCATTGCGGAACTCCGGAATCAGCAGCGCCGGGTACTCGTCTGTGCGGGTGACGCCCACCGCCAGGCTGGCGTCGGGCGCGATCCGCGAGAACTCCTGCAGCAGCTCCACGGTGGAAGCCACCGCGTCGGGATCGCCGGCGTTGACCAGCACGATCACGCCCAATGCGCCCTCGCACACCATCGGCCACATGAAATCCAGATAGCGCTGGCCCGGGACGCCGTAGACGTGCAGCAGCTCACCGTCATCCAGCTCGATCGAGCTGTAATCCAGCGCGACGGTGGTCTCCACCTTCTCACCCATGGCGTCGCCGCTCATCGGCATTTCCGTGCTGACCGGTTCGATATCGGAGATGGCGCGCACCGCCGTGGTCTTGCCGGCTCCCATCGTGCCGACGAACACCAGCTTGTTGGCAGGCAGGCTCATCGTGCCTCTCCCTGGAACAGATTCAGGCCGAAGCGGCGGGCAACCCACGAGAAGAAACGGGAGTCGCTGGCGTCTTTACGGCGAGGGGTACGGGGCACGGCGGTGTCCTGGTTCGAAGCGAGGCCGCTGGCAACAGCAGCACTGAAGAGGGATTGCACCGTGTCCGGCGGCAGATGGCAAGCCTCGGCCAGTGCGGCGGGCTGCCACGGACGCGCATGCAGGTGGGCGATGGCCAGCAGCCAGGTGGCCGGCACGTCGTCGCTGTGGAGGTCCGGCCAGTGCCGCAGCTTCAGCGTCGGCAGGCCATCGGGCACCGGCAGCAGCGTGGGGCGGTACCGCGCAATGCAGAAGTACAGCGCTTCGAGCGAATACCGCTGCGGCACGCGGTAGATGTACTGGTGCTGGAAGGTGGCCGCATCGATCACCTCGGAGGACCAGGTGCTGTCGTCCAGCTGTGCCACCAGCTCCGCCAGCGACACCGAGGCGGGGAGCGCGATGCTGCGCGTGGCCACATCCACCAGGGCCATGATGGCACCGCGTTGCAGCAGGTGCAGGCGCGAATCGTCGGGCTGCGCCAGCAGACGCAGCAGCAGTGGCGCGCGGGGGGTGGGACGCTCGTCGGTAAGGAGCGGGGCGCTCAGCAGCAGGCTGGAGAGCTGCTCGTTGATGTCGCGCACGGTGGCACCGTGCGGCAGGCGGCCCGGGGCGGCGTCGGCATAGCGTCGTGCGATGGACAGCATCGGCACGTTGGCCGCATGGGCCTCGCTGAGCAGGCGCGGGGCGTCGGCATGGTCCAGGCCGACCACCAGCAGGTCGGCATCGCCGGCCCAGGGCTGCAGCTGCACGTCCATGCGCTCGGCCAGCAGCATCGAACAGGCCAGTTTCAGGCGGGTCTGGTGCAGCACGTCCAGGCCGGCCGCGGCCACGCGGAAACTACGGAGTGGGGTATTCATCGGGACGGGTCGCACGGCGGGGCAGGCGGGACACCGTCATCACGGTGCCGCGCCGCCCGCACCGGCTGCGATCAGCTGAAGTCCAGGGTCTTTTCCATGGCCTTCAGTTCATGGCGGGACATGGCCAGGTTGGCCTTGCTGCGATCCATGATCACGTACAGGAACAGCATCGGGTTGCTTTCCAGCGGGCGGATCAGGTGGTACTGCGTGTCCAGCGTGATCAGGATGTCCTCGATCGCGTCGGACAGGCCCAGCGCCGTGGCCACGCGGCGCTTGGCGCGCACGACTTCGGTGTTGCCGGCAGCCGCCAGCTCCAGGTTGATGTTGCCGCCGCCGGACATGGCCAGGGCCATGCCGCTGTCACCGTCAACGAGGGCCGCGCCAACGAAACCGGCGAGGGAGTTCAGCTTTTCAAGCGAGTGGTTCGGCATACGACAAATCCTTTTTGCTCAGACTGCAGGGGGCAGCAGGCGGACGCCTGCCGGTACGACACTTCGAAAGCGATCGGCGAACCGTACCCGCGATCAGGCGGGGCGCTGGCGCAGCACGGCGTCCAGGCGGCTGGCGCACTCGCGCGCATGGAACAGCAGCACGGCCATGTTCACGTCATGGCTGGCGACCGCTGTAAGGGTGAGCGGCTTGTCGGCGGTGATGCGGATCAGCACCACGTTGCCCAGCTTCGTGCAGATGGTGGCGTAGTCGGCTTCGCTCAGCGCCAGTTCGCGCGACACGGTTTCGCCCAGGGTGAGGAACGAGTTGGCCATTGCGGCCAGGCGGCGTCCGTCCACGCCCAGTGCCGAATCCTCGGCCACGGCACGACCGTCAGCGGTGGACAGCATCAGCAGGGTCAGGCCACTCTCGCGCTCGCGCGCCTGGCGAAAGGTCTGCTCGATGGCGGCGGTGTCGTACATCTGACGCGCCGGCTGGCTCTCACCGCTCGCGGAGCGGACGATCTGGTGGATGGAACTGCGCTGCACGAACTGCCCCCGGGAAACACGACGAAAAACGGACCAACCCTTTACGGGTTAGTCAATCTGCACTGCGGGAAAGTGCGAACGGTAGCATGCTGAAGGCGTCATCTTGGGTAACGGAAGCTAAATCGGGCGCTCCTTTCGTTCCTGTCAAACCCCTGACACGCAAGACTTTCACCGTATGTCGCTTGCTCACACTTGGTTACGCTGGCGGGGGCTGCTGCATCGCCGCGAGTGTGAAAACGGGCAACTCACTAGACTGGGGAATCAATTTGTCGTGATTGGAGTGAGCATGAGCCAGCGTCTTCCCGCCGTTTCCCTGATTGGCGTGCCTACCGACGTGGGGGCCGGCCATCGTGGCGCGGGACTGGGACCGGAAGCGCTGCGCATCGCAGGACTGGGCCCGGCATTGCAGGCGCGGGGCGTGGACGTGCGCGACTGCGGCAATCTCGACGGACCGCGCAATCCGTGGATGGCCCCGGTGGAGGGCTATCGCCACCTGGACGAGGTGGTGGACTGGAACCGCGCGCTGATGGACGCCACCTACGCCGAGCTGCGCGACGGCCGCTTGCCGATCATGCTCGGCGGCGACCATTGCCTGGGCATCGGCTCGATCACCGCCGTGGCACGCTGGTGCCGCGAGCAGGGCAAGGACCTGCGCGTGCTGTGGCTGGACGCGCACTCGGATTTCAACACCAGCGAGGTGACTCCCTCCGGCAACGTGCACGGCATGCCGGTGGCCTGCCTGTGCGGCCTGGGGCCGGACGCGCTCACCCGGCTCGGCGGTGACGCCCCGGCGTTGCGACCGCAGCAGGTGCGCCAGATCGGCATCCGTTCGGTGGACCCCGAGGAAAAGCGCCTGATCAAGCAGCACAAGGTCGACGTCTACGACATGCGCTACATCGACGAAGCCGGCATGAAGCGCACCGTGGAGGCCGCGCTGCACGGCATCGACGCCAACACTCACCTGCATGTCAGCTTCGACGTGGACTTCCTCGATCCCAGCATCGCACCGGGCGTAGGCACGACGGTGATGGGCGGGGTGAATTACCGGGAGGCCCAGCTGGTGATGGAGATGATCGCCGACACCGGCCAGATGGGCTCGCTGGACATCGTCGAGCTCAACCCGCTGCTGGACACCCGCAACATCACCGCCGAAGTCGCCGTGGACCTGGTGGAGAGCCTGTTCGGAAAGTCCACCCTGATGCGCGACTGAGCCGGGCACCTCGCCTGGCCTGCGGCCGGCTGAACGAGGCCGGCCCGTGTTCACATCGATTGCACGCGTGAACGGCGAGATTGCACCCACGCGGCGGCGCTGCCCGAAACGGCAGCGAGGTCACCGCGATCAGGAAGGGGAGCCGTTGCTCGTCTGACAGGTGGGACCCGATTCCGGTGCCGATGTTGAACAATGAGGAGAAGTCCATGAAGCGTGTTATCGCACTGATGCTGTTGTCGATGTTCTCGGTGGCTCTGCTGTCCGGTTGCAACACCGTTGCCGGTGCCGGCAAGGATGTGCAGAAGGCCGGCGAAAAGGTGGAAGACGCTGCCAAGGGCAACTGATGCAGGTACCGGCGCAGGCCGGTCCGCAGAGGGAGAAAGCCGGGGAAACCCGGCTTTTTCTTTGCACCGTCGTAGCGAAGCTATCTGCACATTCAATGAGGTGAGCAACGGTTTCATTCGCGCTTGACCGTCTCCCAACACGCGATTGCGCATCCTGCACCTGCGGCGACATTGCCGTTTCAATCCAGGAGGCCAACCCGTGAACAAAGACATCATTTCCGGCAAGTGGACGCAGCTGAAGGGCAAGGCGCAGGCCAAGTGGGGCGACCTGACCGACGACGATTTCAAGGTGGCCGAAGGCAATGCCGAATATCTGGCAGGCCGCCTGCAGGAGCGCTATGGCTGGGCGAAAGACCGCGCTGAAACCGAGGTGCGCGATTTCGACGCCGCGCTGCGCAAGGAATACCCGGACTACCACTGAGGTAGCCGGACCCTCCCCCGGAGGGCACCAGAACGCCAACGGGCCGCGCTGCGGCCCGTTCGCGTATCCATCACCTCACCATCGCCGGCCCGGCGGATCCGGTACGAATCCTCCCGGGAATGCCTGCGGCTCTCCCCGCTGCGGCACCGTGCGCCCGGCGATGATGCCGCGCGCGATCAGGTTGCGCTCGCTGTCGTAGCGAACGTCCCACCGCTGCAGGGGCGCGGCATTGGCCCGGCGGAACGTCGTGCTGCCCGAATAGGACGCCTCGCGCGGTCCATGCCCGGTGCCCAGCGCCGGTGCCGCCGGTGCCGAGCCGGTCACCGTGACCTCCGACAGTACGCGGTCGGCTGTTCTGGCCCGGGCCTGCGCCTGGGGGCGGGCGATCGGCGGGGCCGGTCGCGGTGGCGGCCGGAACTCCGGAGCCTCGTTGAACACCGCCATCCCGATCACCCCGATGTTCTCCGGGCGTCCCGTCCGCCCCGCATAGCTCCGGCCCGGATCGGTGAATACAAACCGCGCCACGCTCTGGTGCGACTTGCGCCACCCGGTGATGTCGGCGCGCTGCCAGGGCTCAAGCACATAGCCGCTCTGGTCAGGTGCGGCGACTTCGCCACTGATCACATTCAACCCATCCACCGACAACACCACCAGTACCCGTTGGGGGCTGCGGTTATGCAGGCGCAGGGCGTAGGGATGCCCGCCGCGCCCGGCGATCCAGCGCTGCCCGTCGTGCAGGTACTGCAGCAGCTCCGTGTCGCGGTCACGGTCCACGATGCTCAGCTCCACCGGCGCGGGGTGCACGCCGCCCGGAAGCATGCCGTCCGGCGGGTAGGGCTTGAAGCCGCACAGGGCCAGCACGGCGAGCAGGGGCAGGGTCAGGCGTCTCATGGCAGCGCATCCACAGGGAGGGTGCAGGGTTGAACGCGCGGACCGTAAGGACGGGGTTGCGTCGGGCCGGGTAAACTGGGGGCGTTTATCTGCCCGTAATGATCCCCCCATGACCACGCGCGTTCTCACCGGCATCACCCCCTCCGGCACGCCCCCCCTGGGCAACTATGTGGGGGCCATCCGCCCCGCCATCGCCGCCAGCCAGGCCTCGGACATCGAGAGCTTCTTCTTTCTGGCCGACCTGCACAGCCTGATCAAGGCGCAGGAGCCCGAGCGCACCCAGCGCTCGACGCTGGAAATCGCGGCGAGCTGGCTGGCCTGCGGGCTGGACCCCGAGAAGGTGTGGTTCTACCGGCAGAGCGACATTCCCGAAACCACCGAGCTGATGTGGTTCCTCACCGTCATTGCCGGCAAGGGCATCCTCAACCGCGCCCACGCCTACAAGGCGGCAGTGGACAAGAACCGCGAGGAACAGCTGGACGACGATGCCGGCGTCAGCGCCGGATTGTTCATGTACCCGGTGCTGATGG
>JAEWLO010000238.1 GCA_023457475.1 Pseudomonadota bacterium
GGGTCGGGGCGCCCCCCCACCGCCGGGCGCTACCGCGGATTGCTGCGGTGTTGATCGTGGCTGCATTGGTCGTGCAGCTGCGCGGAACGGCAAAAGATGTTGGATTCCAGACCTCGCTTCTGAAGCAGGCCTTCGTCGCCGATGCAGGATGGTCAGCCTCGGTGCCGCCCGAGGTGGTGGAAGCGAAGGCGCTGCTCACCCGGCACGGTGATGTGCAGACGCCGATCGCGCTGGGCACCGGCCTCAAGGACGATTCTCTGCTGCAGCAGCGGATGTGGGAGGGCCTGTACCCGCTTCGCCTGCACGACGCAGAGAAGGGGCGCATGCTTTTCAAGACCGGCGTGCCCGAACAGGCCGGCTGCGCGGTGATTGCAAGGAGCGAACATGTCGTTCTCGCCGACTGCGTCTGATGCGGGCCGCAATGCGGCCTTATGCATGCTGGGCGGCGCACTGCTCTGCTACGGCTTCGCCGCCTTCGGTTGGATGGGGCTGCCCACGCAGGTCGCCTTCGTGGCGATGCTGGCCGGCGCGCTGTGGTCGCTGGCCGCGCTGCGGGATGCGCGTGCGCGGTGGCTGATCGCCATCGTGCTGGTGCTGGTCGTCATCGCTCTCGGCAGCCCGACCGATGAGTGGGACCCGCGCTCGATCTGGCTGTTCCACGCCCGGCGCATTTTCCTGGACGGTACGCTGTACGCGCAGCTGGACGGCTACGCGCCCTTCAGTCACAACGATTATCCGACGCTGGTGCCGTTGTTGATGGCCACCTCGGCCAAACTGGTGGGGCACTGGAACGAGCTGTTCCCCAAGGCGGCCGCGACGCTGCTGTTGCTGCCGGCCCTGCTGTTGATCGCACGCACTCTGCGGGCATGGTGGGTGGCGGCCCTGTTCGCCTTCGTCGTGCTGAAGGTCGGCGGTACCTGGTTGGCGGACGGCTACATGGACGCGCTGGTCGGTGTGTATGCCGTGGCCTCGCTGGCGACCGCGCTTTCCCTCGTCCGCGGACCGGCGGGCCCCGGCAGGTGGAAGGACGTGCTGGCCTACGTGCTGGTCACGGCGGTCCTGGGCCTGACCAAGAACGAAGGCCTGGTGCTGGCGGTTCTGGTGGCCGTCGCCGTGACGGCAACGCACCTGCTGCATGCGCGGCGGTTCGCCCGGGTGCTGCCGGTTGCCGTGCTGGTGGCGTTGCTGCCGCTGCTGGCCTGGAAGCTGACCCTGTCCGCCGCGCAGATGGGAAATGACCTGGCGTCCAGCGACCTCAAGGGGCAGCTGCTGGCGCGTCTGCCTAACCTGTCCGCCAGCCTGCTGATCCTCAAGAAGCTGTTCCGCGACCTTGCCCTCCTGCCGCTGCTGGTCATGCTGGTCTGCTGGCGGCGGACCTGGGGCTCGTCCGCGGTGCTGGCCGCCGCTGTGGCCGGGCTGGCATACGCCGCCGTGCTTCACCTTGTTTACCTCGGCACCCCGCATGATCTGTCCTGGCATCTGGCGACCAGCGCCAGCCGGACCGTGGTGCCGGTGATGCTGCTGCTGATGTACGGACTGCTGGTACTGATCGATGAATGGAGGTCGCCCAACGCCCTTCCTTCCGGGGAACGTGAGCATGCTTGAGAGGCCCGATGCCTTCGTGGTGGTGACCCCGGTCTATGAAGACCATGTGGCGTCCACGACGCTGTTCGGTGAACTGGCGCGCCTCTACGGAGATCGCGTCTACGTTGTCGCCGTGGACGACGGCTCCATCCGCGAGCCCCTGCAGCCGGCCCAGCTCGCCGGTACCGGCATCAACGGCGTCGTACTCAGCCTGCGCCGCAATGTAGGCCATCAGAAGGCCATCGCCATCGGCCTGGGCTATGTCGAGGAAAGCCTGCCGCAGGCGCAGCGGGTGATCGTGATGGATTCGGATGGCGAAGATCTGCCGGACACGATCACACAGCTGCTGGAAGCGACCGACAACCCGCAGGTGGACGTCGCCGTGGCCCGTCGCAAAAGCCGGGTGGAAACCCTGCGTTTCCGCGCGTTCTATGTGGTCTACAAGTTCATCTTCCAGCTGCTGACCGGGCGCACGATCAGCTTCGGCAACTTCATGGCGATCAAGGCCCATGCGCTGCCGCGCCTCAACTCCATGCATGAGGTCTGGACCCACGTCGCGGCGGGTCTGCTGGCGAGCAAGCTGCGGCTGGCGGTGTGCCCGATCGACCGCGGGCCCCGCTATGCGGGCCAGAGCAAAATGAACTTCGTCGGGCTCACGCTGCATGGCTTCCGCGCGCTGATGGTGTTTGCCGAAGACGTGCTGGTACGCGTGGGGCTGATGTGCGTGATGGTGTCCTCCGCGTCCATCGTGCTGGCCGTTGTCGCCACGCTGCTGAAGGTGGCGGGCTATGCCACGCCGGGCTGGTTCTCGATGGCGCTCGGCGTGCTGTTCCTGGTCTTCCTGCAGACCGGCACGCTGACCCTGATGACCTTGATGCTCAGCGGCATCATGCGCGGTGGCATCCAGAAGCCGGGCACCTACCGCGACTATCTGTCTGGCGTGACCCCGGTAATCGCCAATGCGCTCCCGCGCTGATTTCATCCAGCTGCTGAAGTTCGTCCTCAACGGGCTGGTCGCCACCGGCGTGCACTTCGCCGTGCTGGCGCTGCTGGTGGAGGTGGTCCATCTCCCCTCCAAGGGCGTGGCGAACCTGATCGCTGCGGTGGTGGCCATCAGCGTCTCGTTCCTGGGCAATCGCATCTTCGTTTTTGCCGCCACCGATTCCCGCGCGAGCGGGCAGCTCTGGAGATTCGTGCTGCTGTACGCGGCCATCGCGGTGCTCAATGGCGGGCTGATGGCGGTATGGTCGGACCTGCTGAAGTTCGACTACCGTATCGGCTTCGTGCTGATCAGCATCGTGCAGTTCATTCTTTCGTTCCTCGGCAACCGCCTGCTGGTATTCAAGCCATGAAGACGCTTCGCAACGCCCTGCTGCTCACCAGCGTGTACGTGTTGCTGCTGCTGGGCATTCACTTCCTGCATGTGCGCTATTTCCCCGTGGACGTCGTGTTCTACGCCGCCATCGGCGACGCGCTGATGGCCGCCGTACTCACCGGGCTGTTGCTGCTGCTGCCGCGCTTCCGCACATTCACCCCGGCCGAGAAGGTACTGCTGGCCGTGGTCTGGCTGCTTGGGGGCTATTCCTTCGCCATCTCCGTACCCACCGTGATCGACCGTTCGTTGTCGTTCTACATCCTGGAGAAGCTGGACCAGCGGGGCGGCGGCATCCGTCAGGACGCGTTCCAGGATGTGTTCACGAAGGAGTACATGGTCGAGCATCGTCTTGTGGACGTGCGCCTGACCGAACAGGAGAGCTCCGGCACGGTCCGGATCGACCACGGCTGCGTGCGCCTGACCGACAAGGGGCGGCGCATCGCCGGATTGAGCCGCTTCTACCGGCAGCACTTCCTGCCGAAGCAGCGCCTGCTGCTCGGCGAGTACTCCGACGACCTGACCCATCCGTTCCGACACAGTCGCCAGGACGTCACCTACCAGTGCCGGTGAAGCGTCACTCGCTCAACAGGCCGTCGAAGTACGCAATGGTCCGCCGCAGGCCGTCTTCGAGCTTCACCTGCGGCTCCCAGCCGTTCAAGCGGCTTTTTGCCAGCGTGATGTCCGGCTGCCGCTGCATCGGGTCATCCTGCGGCAACGGCTTGAACACCAGTTTCGAACCGGAATTGGTCAAGGCGATCACCGTCTCGGCCAGCTCGCGGATGGTCAGCTCGGCGGGGTTGCCCAGGTTGCAGGGGCCGGTGAATCCCTTCTCGGAATCCATCAGGCGCACGAAACCCTCGATAAGGTCATCGACATAGCAGAACGATCGCGTCTGCTGCCCTTCACCGTAGATGGTGATGTTCTCACCGCGCAGTGCCTGCACGATGAAGTTGCTGACCACGCGCCCGTCGTTTGGATGCATGCGCGGGCCATAGGTGTTGAAGATGCGTGCCACTTTGATGTCCAGCCCGTGCTGGCGGTGGTAATCGAAGAACAGGGTTTCCGCACAGCGCTTGCCCTCGTCGTAGCACGAACGCGGGCCGATAGGGTTCACGTTGCCCCAGTACTCCTCCCGCTGCGGGTGCACGCTCGGGTCGCCGTAGACTTCGCTGGTGGAGGCCTGGAAGATGCGGCAGTTCAAGCGCTTTGCCAGCCCCAGCAGGTTGATCGCCCCGTGCACAGAAGTCTTGGTGGTCTGTACCGGGTCGTGGCTGTAGTGGATGGGCGAGGCCGGGCAGGCCAGGTTCCAGATCTCATCCACCTCAAGGTACAGGGGGAACGTGACGTCGTGGCGCAGGAACTCGAAGTGCGGGTTGCCCAGCAAGTGGGCGATGTTGCGCTTGGTTCCGGTGAACAGGTTGTCCGCGCACACCACCTCGTGGCCCTGCGCCAGCAGGCGGTCGATCAAATGCGAGCCGAGGAATCCCGCGCCGCCGGTGACGAGGACGCGCTTGGTTGTGGCATAACTTCTCATTCGGGTGCGTTTCCTTCGGCGGTAAAGTCAGGCGCGGCGGGCACCTGCGAGGGCGAAAGCCACTCGTGCCGGTCGATTGTAAACGAGAGCCGGCGGCGGAGCAGGTCCATCCAATTGCCGCACCGCCGGCCACGGATTCCGCAGCACCAACGCGTCCGGAGGGCCTTGCGTGCTGCCCTGTGCCTGCACTGCAATGCCGGGCCGCACCCGGCGATACAATGCGCCATGGACCTCCATCTTCCCGACGCCTCCGTCCACTGGCACCGCCACTGGCTGCCGGCGGCCTGCGCCGACAGCCTGCAGCGCACGCTGCGCGATGAGGTGCCGTGGGAGGTGCACAGAATCCGCATCTTCGGTCGGCAGGTGGATTCCCCGCGCCTGAGCTGCTGGATGGGCGATCCGGACGCGCGCTACCGTTACTCGGGCACGGATTTCGTTCCGCATCCGTGGAACCCGGCGTTGGTACCGCTGCGTGATCAGCTGGCCGCGTTCTGCGGCCACGTGTTCAACAGCGTGCTGCTCAATCGCTACCGCGATGGCGACGACGGCATGGGTTGGCACAGCGACAACGAGAGCGAACTGGGGCCGACGCCGGTGATCGCCTCACTCAGCCTGGGAGCGGCGAGACGCTTCGCGCTGCGCCGTCGCGACAACCATGACCGCAAGGCAGAGGTGACGCTGGGGCATGGTGACCTGCTGATCATGGGCGGCACGACGCAGCGGTTCTACCAGCATGCGTTGCCGAAGAGTGCCCGGCCGCTGGCCGAGCGGATCAACCTGACCTTCCGCTGGATCGAGCCTTCATGACGTCGCGGCGGAGCCGGTAGGGTCGGTTCCCAAACGACTGCCGTGGGATGTTCAACACCCGGGGACGCATGACCTTCGGTCGAAATGGGGATCGCCTGGCCCGGCCAACGGCCGGCGCTACCGCGTTGATTGTTGCAATGCGTTACCGCGTGTTGACCCGTTCACGGC
>JAEWLO010000239.1 GCA_023457475.1 Pseudomonadota bacterium
AACCCACCCCGACCCACCTTCGACAGACGGTCGGTGGCCACGGGAAACGCCGTCCGCTGACCGCTGTTAACCGTCCGCCTTGCGCGATGCATCGGGGTCTGGGGCCGGGTGGCCCCCTCCGGAACGCACCAAAACATGGATGTTTTGGAGCAGCCCCCATGGATGGGTTCACGGCGTGTTCCGGAGGGGGCTGCCCGGTCCCAGACCCAGCACGTAACAACGAAAACGCCGGCTTTTCGCACGGGATCAGTAAAGCCTGTGACCTTTGGCCGGTCCCAGGCTCCCCCACCCGCGCTACCCTCGAAGGCTGCCCGTCCTGCGGGCATTGCCACCCGTAGCCGGAGAGTTCAATGACGTTTTCCAAGCTGGCCCCGCTGGGCCTGACCGTTGCCATCGCTGTGGCGCTGGCCGCCTGCAACAAGACCGAGACGCCGGCGGCCGACACTGCCGATGCGGCCGCCAAGCCGGCGTTCGATCTGTCGCAGATCAAAACCCCGCTGATCTCGCTCAACAGCGCGGACCTGGACCCGGCCATCGCCGCCTGCGCGGACCTCAATGGCTTCGTGAACAGCAAGTGGCTCACCGCCAACCCCGTGCCGAACGATCAGACCACGTGGGGCAGCTTCGAGATCCTGCGTGAGCGCTCGCTGGAAGTGCAGCACGCGCTGGTCGAACAGGCGGCCGCCAGCCAGGCCAAGGCCGGTTCGGTGGAGGCCAAGATCGGCGATATCTGGAAGACCGGTTCGGACGAGGCGAAGATCGAAGCCGCCGGCATCGCGCCGCTGCAGCCGCAGCTGGACGCGATTGCCGCGCTGAACGACACCGCCGCCATCACCCGCTACCTGCGCGACACGCAGGCACAGGGCCAGGGCGTGCTGTTCTCGCTGTCGGCCAATGCCGATTACAAGGATTCGGCCAATGTCATCGCCTATGTCGGCCAGGGCGGCCTTGGCCTGCCCGAGAAGGGCTACTACTTCGATGTATCGCAGGCGAAGATCCGCGATGCCTACGTGGCCTACATCGAGCAGGTGCTGACCCTGTCCGGCGTGGATGCCGCGCAGGCCAAGACCGATGCCAAGGCGGTGATGGACTTCGAAACCCGCCTGGCCAAGGCCTCGCTCTCGCGCATCGAACTGCGTGATCCGGCCAAGCGCTACAACCCGGTCAGCGCGGTGCAGGCCGACAGCCTGACCCCGAACTTCAGCTGGACCGCGCTGTTCGACACCCTGAAGATTCCGGCCGCGCAGAAATTCTCGCTGGCGCAGCCCGGTTTCTTCACCGAAGTCGACAAGATGCTCAAGGACGTGCCGGCGGGCACCTGGCAGGCCTACCTGCGCTTCCACACCGTGGATGACGCCGCGCCGTACCTGAGCAGCGCGTTCGAGAAGGCCAACTTTGACTTCTACGGCACGACCCTGCGTGGGCAGAAGGAAATGCAGCCGCGCTGGAAGCGCGTGCTGGACTCGGTGAACAGCTCCATCGGCGAAGGCCTGGGCCAGCTGTATGTGGAGGCCGTGTTCCCGGCCGAATCCAAGGTGCAGATGCAGCACCTGGTGGAAAACCTCTCGGTGGCGCTGAAGGCGCGTCTGGAGAAGCTGGAGTGGATGGGGGAAGACACCCGCAAGAAGGCGCTGGAGAAGTGGGCCAGCTTCACCCCGAAGATCGGCTACCCGGACAAGTGGCGTGACTGGTCGGGCCTGCAGACCACCGGCGACAGCTACCTGGGCAACGTCCAGGCCGCGCGCGCCTTCAACTACCGCTACGTGCTGGACAAGGTGGGCAAGCCGGTCGACAAGACCGAGTGGGGCATGACCCCGCAGACCGTCAACGCCTACTACAACGCGACCAAGAACGAGATCGTGTTCCCGGCCGCGATCCTGCAGCCGCCGTTCTTCGACGCCAAGGCGGATCCGGCGCTCAACTACGGCGGCATCGGCGCGGTGATCGGCCACGAGATGATGCATGGCTACGACGACTCGGGCAGCCAGTTCGCCGCCAACGGCAACTTCGACAACTGGTGGACCGACGCCGACCGCACCGCCTTCACCGGCCGCACCGACCAGCTGGTCGCACAGTTCGACGGCTATGAGTCGCTGCCGGGGGTGAACGTGAAGGGCAAGCTGACCCTGGGCGAGAACATCGGCGACCTCGGTGGCCTGACCGTGGCCTACGATGCGCTGCAGATGGCGCTGAAGGAGAACCCGAAGGCCAATGTCGAAGTGGACGGCCACAGCCAGGACCAGCGCTTCTTCATGAACTGGGCCACCGTGTGGCGTCGCAACTTCACCGACGGTGAGCTGCGCGTGCGCCTGAACACCGACCCGCATGCCCCGGCGAACTTCCGCGCCAACGGCGCACCGTCGAACATGCCGTCGTTCGCGCAGGCATTTGCGTGCAAGGCCGGTGACGCCATGGTGCGTGCGGACGACAAGCGTGTGGTGATCTGGTAAGCGTGAGGTCGGATTGAAACAAAAGGGCCCGGCATCTGCCGGGCCTTTTTTGTATCCGGCCCCGCCTGGGCCGGCCAACGGCCGGCGCTACCGCGGATTGCGCACGATCAAACATGCGGCGTACGGCGGATTGCGCGCGGTGCGACGTGC
>JAEWLO010000240.1 GCA_023457475.1 Pseudomonadota bacterium
GGGCGTGGCTCTGCGTGGTGCACGGAGGTGATTCCGACCGTAGAGCCACGCCCTGCGTGGCTGAACCGTCCGATATACTTAGGAACCAAGCGAAAGTGGCGGAATTGGTAGACGCCCTGGATTTAGGTTCCAGTGCCGCAAGGCGTGGGGGTTCGAGTCCCCCCTTTCGCACCATCCCCGCGCCTGAACAGGCCCCGGGATGTCGTATCCAGCCCCACGGTGGCGGCGCTCGCCGTAATCGGCGAAACTACAGGGCTGCGGCGGGGATGTGGGTCCACGACCGGCGCGTCCACCACCCGTTTCATCCATCAAACATTCGTGCCGGGGGCGTTGCCGCCGGTGGCAGGAGTCAACATGCAAGCTTCGATCGAATCCACCGGCAACCTGGAACGCCGCCTGACCTTCTCGCTGCCGGAAGAGCGCCTGCAGACGCACATCAGCGGCCGTCTGGGCGAAATCGCCCGCACCGCGCGCATCAAGGGCTTCCGCCCGGGCAAGGTGCCGGCCAAGGTGATCGAGCAGCGCTTTGGCGCGCAGGTCCGTGGCGAAGCGCTGGACGGCCTGCTGCGCGAAACGTTCGACGCGGTGGTGCGCGAGCACGATCTGCGTATTGCGGGTGCCCCGCGCATCGACAAGGGTGACGAAGGCGAGTTCTCGTTCGTGGCCACCGTCGAGCTGATCCCGGACTTCGGCGACGTCGATGTCAGCAAGCTGACCGTCGTGCGCCACACCGCCGAGATCACCGACGCCGACATCGACCAGATGATCACCAATCTGCGCGAACAGCGCCGCAGCTGGAGCCCGGTCACCCGCGGTGCCCAGGAAGGCGACCTGGTCGGTCTGGAGACGTGGTCGCAGGCCGGCGACGAGCGCCTGCCGGCCGAAGGTACGGAAAAGGGCAGTGTCGTGATTGGTCAGGGCATGATGTTCGACCAGATCGAAAAGGGCCTGGTGGGCCTGTCCAAGGGTGAAGAGAAGACCCTGGACGTCGAGTTCCCGGCCGACTGGCGCGTCCCGGCCCTGGCCGGCAAGCAGGTCAAGGTCACCGTGAAGGCCGTTGACGTGTCCGAGCCGGTACTGCCGGAAGTGGATCCCGAGTTCATCAAGAGCTTCGGGGTGAAGGGTGGCGACGTGGAGCAGTTCCGCAAGGACATCCGCGCCAACCTGGAACGCGAGCTCAAGGGCGCGCTGATGAACCGCCTTCGCCGTGAAGTCGGCGAGCAGCTGATTGCCGCCTACGCCTCGGTGGAGATGCCGCCGCGCCTGGTCGAGAACGAGGCGCGCGCCATGCTGGGCCAGCAGGTCGAGCAGATCCGCCGCAGCGGCCGCAACCCGGGCGAAATCCCGGCCGACGCCCATGAAGGGTTCAAGGACGCTGCCGCCAAGCGCGTGCTGGTCGGCCTGCTGGTCGGTGAAGTCGCCCGCAAGAACGACCTGCGCCTGGACCCGAAGCGCCTGAACGAAACCATGCGCCTGATCGCCTCGACCTACGAAGAGCCGGAGCAGGTCATTGAGATGTACCGCAACGACCCCCAGCTGATGAGTGGTCTGCAGAACCGTGTGATGGAAGAGCAGGTGATCGACTGGATCGCCGAGCGCGCCCAGCACACCGAGCAGGCGCTGTCGTTCCAGGACGCCATCCGCCAGTAAGCGGTCGGCGTTTCATGCCCCGCGCTCCGGCGCGGGGTGGCTTTCCCCTAATAGGTGCCTCATAAATGGACAACGTAACCAAAGCCTTGAACATGGTGCCGATGGTGGTCGAGCAGACCAGCCGCGGCGAGCGCGCCTATGACATCTATTCGCGCCTGTTGAAGGAGCGCCTGATCTTCCTGGTGGGCCCGATCGACGATCACATGGCCAACGTGGTGGTGGCGCAGCTGCTGTTCCTGGAAGCGGACAATCCGGAAAAGGACATCAGCATCTACATCAACTCGCCGGGCGGCGTGGTCACCGCAGGCATGGCCATTTACGACACCATGCAGTACATCAAGCCGGACGTGAGCACCATCTGCGTCGGCCAGGCCGCCTCGATGGGCGCGCTGCTGTTGGCGTCCGGCGCGGCGGGCAAGCGTTACGCGCTGCCGAACTCGCGGGTGATGATCCACCAGCCGCTCGGCGGCTTCCAGGGCCAGGCCACGGACATTGACATCCATGCCCGTGAAATCCTGACCCTGCGTGCGCGTCTGAACGAAGTGCTGGCCAAGCACACCGGCCAGTCGCTGGAGACCATCGCGCGCGACACCGAGCGCGACAACTTCAAGAGCGCGGCCGACGCGGTGGCGTACGGGCTGGTGGACCAGGTGCTGGAGCGCCGTCCGGAAGAGTCGATCACCCCGGCGTAACGGTATCGCCAGGCCGGGCAACCGGCCTGTTTCCGCGGGGTCGGGCTGGACTGGTGTCCTCCCGACCCTGTGCTATTCTCGAATCGAACCCCCGTTCAGCGGGTGGGGTAACTGGGTAAGCGAAGCATGAGCGAAGACCGCCAAGGTCGTTCCACGGACACCGGCAAGATCCTCTACTGTTCTTTCTGCGGGAAGAGCCAGCATGAGGTGCGCAAGCTGATTGCGGGCCCGAGCGTGTTCATCTGCGATGAGTGCGTGGAGCTGTGCAACGACATCATCCGTGAAGAGCTCGAGGAAAAGGCGCAGTCGGCGCGCAGTTCGCTGCCCAAGCCGCGTGAGATCCTCGAGGTCCTGGACCAGTACGTCATCGGCCAGAACCGCGCCAAGCGCCCGCTGGCCGTGGCCGTCTACGACCATTACAAGCGCATCGAGAGCCGCCAGAAGAACGACGACGTCGAACTGGCCAAGTCGAACATCCTGCTGGTCGGTCCGACCGGCTCGGGCAAGACGCTGCTGGCCGAGACCCTGGCCCGCCTGCTCAACGTGCCGTTCACCATGGCCGACGCCACCACGCTGACCGAAGCCGGTTACGTGGGCGAGGACGTGGAGAACATCATCCAGAAGCTGCTGCAGAAGTGCGACTACGACGTCGAGAAGGCGCAGCAGGGCATCGTCTACATCGATGAAATCGACAAGATCTCGCGCAAGAGCGAGAACCCGTCGATCACCCGCGATG
>JAEWLO010000241.1 GCA_023457475.1 Pseudomonadota bacterium
GGCCGTCGGCTACGCCCATGACCTGCACCCGGCCACCTGGGTATGGGTGGCGGTGGCGGTGGTGGCGCTGGGCGGCTTCTGGACGCTGCTGAGGGCACTGTCCGTGGCGCTGGCGATGCTGCGTTACCACGGGTTCCGGCTGACCGAACACGAACGCCGCCTGACCGTGGCCAGCGGCTTGTTCACGCGCATGCGCACCAGCGTGGCCCGCCGCCGCATCCAGGCCTGGACCCTGCGCGAAACCGCGCTGCAGCGGTGGTTTGGCCGCCGCCAGCTGCGGATCGATATCGCAGCTGGCAGTGGCAGCGGTGACGAGAACGCCCGCGACCTGCGCGAGCTGGCCCCGTTGGCCCGCCCGGCGGCCTGCGATGCGCTGCTGCAGCACCTGCTGCCGTCACTGCACTGGCCGCCGCCGCACTGGCGGGCGGTGCAGCAGCGTGGCTGGTGGCGGCTGTGCCTGCCGGCGCTGCTGATCGTACCGCTGCTGGCAGCGGGCGCGGCGTACGAGGTCGGCCCCTGGGGTGCACTGCTGCTGGCCGGGCGGCCGTGGGCGGCGGTGCGCGCGCACCGCGAGATCGCACGTATGGGCTGGCATCTGGATGCGCGGTACGTGGCCGTGCGCGGCGGCTGGTGGTCGCGCTGGTGGCGGCTGGCCGAACTGGACAAGGTGCAGGCGGTGCGATTGAGCCGCTCGCCGCTGGACCGGCTGCTGGGGACGGCCTGTGTCTGGCTGGATACGGCGGGCGCGGGAGGCAGCATTGCCTTGCGGTTGCGGTTTTTGCCAGCGGCGGAGGCGAGTGCGGTGTTGGACCAATTGGGCGACGCGCTGGCGCGCCGTCGGCTTCGGTGGTGACCGCGAAGCCACGCAGGGCCGGGCTCTACGTCAGTCCCGCAGGTGCCGCCTGCAGCGCGTAGAGCCACGCCCTGCGTGGCTGCACCCTGTCACCGTTCACCGCCGTGACGGGCCCCAATACCCCAGCTCCCGGCGGATCTGCAGGCCGCGCGTCCATGCGCCGAACGGCTTGCGCTTCAACGTGCCGAGCTTCCCCGCCAGGAAATCCTCGGTCGCGGCGATGACCCGCTCGCTGGACTGCCCGTCGCGGTAGGGGTGGATGTCATCGGCATAGCGCCGGATCTCGGCCATCAACGCCGGTTCCGGGTCCAGCGCGCGGGCCAGCATCGCCGGCAGCTGCGCCGGGGTTTCGAAGTCGATCATGTGCGGCTGCGGCACCCGGTTGCGGAAGGTCACCACCGGTTTGTGCTGCACCACGAACTCGGACACGATCGACGAGGTGTCCGACACCAGCACGTCGGCGGCGCGTTGTGCGGCCATGACCTGCTCCGGTTCGATGAAGGCGGCGTGGGTGCCGGCCAGCGCGCGGTAGCGGGCGAACAGGTCGTCGCTGCACTTGGGGTGCAGGGTCAGCAGCCAGTAGCGCTCGCCGCGCGCGATGTCGGCCGCGATCTCATCATGCAGGTGCGGAGCGGCGCTGAGCCGCTCGGTGAAGGTGGAACCGAACAGGACCACCGGACGACCCGCCGCCGGTGCGCGCAGCGCGGCACTGGCCCCGCCGTCGTCGCGGAACAGCGGGTCCAGCTTGGGCCAGCCGGTCTGGGCCACCGCGAAGTGGCCCTCGCGCGCGGCCAGTTCCTGGAACGGCGCGGTCGTGGCCGGGCCCTGCGTGCAGTACAGATCGAACAGCCCGCGTACCCGGAAATGCCCGCGCGCGCTGTCGCGCTTCTGCACGTTGAAGCCATGGAAGACCTGCACCTTGGCACCGGCGATGAACGGTGGCACCCAGTTGGCGGCGCTGAACACCGCACGCGGCCGCAGCGCCAGCGCCTCTTTCAGGCCCACGCTGGCCACGCCCGGAAGGCGGGCCCCTGCCGCGCCGTCGGCGAACCACGCCGACACCGAATGACCCGACGCGTGCAACGCCTGGGCCAACGGGGCGAGAATAGGCAGCGCATAGCGCTCCGTCGCAAACAGCAGGTACTCGGCCATCATGTCCTCCACGACCGCTCCCGTTGAACGGCCTCGCATCTCGGCCTGCATTATCGCGTTCAATGAAGCCGACCGCATCGGCGACTGTCTGGCCTCGCTGGCCTTCTGCGATGAGATCGTGGTGGTGGACTCGTTCTCCACCGATGCCACGGTCGCCCTCGCCACGGCGGCGGGCGCACGCGTGCTGCAGCGGCCGTTCGATGGCTTCCGCAGCCAGAAGGCGTTCTGCGTCGAGCAGGCCAGCCACGACTGGGTGCTGTGCCTGGATGCCGACGAGCGCATCAGCCCGGCACTGCGCGAGACCATCCTGGCCGCCCAGGCCACCGGCTTCAGCGGCCATCACGGCTACCGCTTCGCCCGCCTGTCCGAGTACTTCGGCAAGTTCCTGCGCCACGGCAATGCCTACCCGGACCGGGTGCTGCGCCTGTTCGACCGCCGCCACGGCGGCTGGCGCGGCCAGCGCGAGATCCATGAAGCTGCCAGCGTGGACGGCGCGGTCGGCACGCTGCGTGGGGACCTGGTTCACTACCCGTACCGCTCGCTCGAGCAGCAGCTCACCAAGACCCAGCGCTACGCGCGGATGATGGCCGAGCACGAGTTCGCACGCGGCAAGCGCGCCACCCTGGCCAAGCTGGTGCTGGCCCCGGCGTGGCGGTTCTGGCGCGGGCTGCTGCTGCGCGGCGGCTTCCGCGATGGCTGGCATGGGCTGGTGTACGCCTACGTGCGCGCCAACTATGTGCGCCAGAAGACCATCATGCTGTGGATGCTGCAGCACGGCCAACCGGTGAGCGATCCGCCGCGCCGCACTGACGCCAGCTGAATGCGGCTGTGGCAGACTGCCGGGGCATTCCCGTAAGGCCCCCCATGAAAATCCTCTACACCAACTTCCATTCCGGCGACGGTGGTGGCCACACCACCTACCTCGCCTCGCTGGCGCGTGCGCTGTCGTCCCGGCATACGCTGTTCGTGGCGGCACCGGGCAACAGCCGGCTGATCCGCGTGGTGCGCGAGGAAGGGATTGCCGAACCGGTGGAGATCGACTTCCGCAGCGGACTGGGCGCGCTGGGTCGGCAATGGGCGGACCTGCGCCGGCTGCGGCAGGTGATCGAACGGGAGCAGATCGACATCGTGCATGCCA
>JAEWLO010000242.1 GCA_023457475.1 Pseudomonadota bacterium
GCCGTGGCGCGCGGCGGCGCGACTGCGGCAGGCGGCGCATCCGCCGCCTGTTCGCTCGGCTCCTTGGGGCAGTCGGGCGCGGCCGGCGTCGCCTCCGAGAGCATGAAATCCGCCTTCTCCGATGGCGCCAAGGCTGGATTCGGCGCGACCGGCGGCTCCTCGACCATGGGAACGGTCGGCGGTGAAGCCACCGAGGCCGCGTCCACGCCAACAGCCGCGGCAGCCGGCGCCCCGGATTGGGCCAAGCGCATGAAGCGCAGCCAGCACCTTTCTCACGGCGTCAGCGCCGCCGCCCATGCCGTCCGATCCGGCGACAGCCACGGCTCCGTTTCTTCTATCAACCTTTCCGAAAGCGACCGCTCATCAGCATCTTCAAACGACCAGCCGTGCATTACGGTAAGACGCCCGAACCCGAGACGCCTTACCAGACGGCCGCCCAGGTCTGGGACGACCGCATCGGCTCGGCCCGCGTTCCAGGCCAAGATTGGCGCTACATGGCCTTCGGCTCGCTGATCCTCTCGGCGGGCTTCGCAGGCGCGCTCAACGACTATGCCCGCACCAACGACCCCTTCACCAAGGTCGGCAAGCAGCAAATCGCTGTCGACGTCTCCAGCGTCATCCGCGCGTCACCGGATTCGTTCCGCGTCGCCTGGACGGAACGACGCTACAAGAACGGGCAACTTTCCGCGACCGAGCGTTGGACCGCGATCCTCACCATCGCCGTTCAGCCGCCGCGGGATGCCGAACGGCTCAAGGCCAATCCGCTCGGAATCTACGTCAATGCGATTTCGTGGTCACGGGAGATCGGTCAATGAAATCGGCTTTCCGTAAATCCGTAGTTCCGGCTGTACTGCTGACCGCGACCGCATTGGCGGGCTGCGCCACTAACAAGCCGCCGTCGATCCGCTACGACGCCAGCGTGCCGCCGTTACCGGCCATTCCCGCTGCCGTCATCGATGACCGGCCGAAGCCGGTGCTGATCCCGCCGGCCTGGACGGTCGCACGCGGTGGCGAGACCGCCGGCACACCGACCGGCCGCGTCGAGAACGCCAATGCCGCTGCCCGCGTGCAGCCGCGCCGCGAGGGCTATTTCAACGCCATTCAGGTCTATCCACGGTCGGAAGGCGCGCTCTATCAGGTCTATGCCGTTCCCGGTCAGATCACCGACATCGCACTGGAGCCGGGCGAAAGCGTGACTGGCGCGGGACCAATCGCGGCCGGCGACACGGCGCGCTGGATCATCGGCGATACCGAGAGCGGTTCCGGTGTCACGCGCCGCGTCCACATCCTCGTCGAGCCGACCGGCCCGACATCACCACCAATCTGATCGTGACGACCGACCGGCGCACCTACATGCTGGAGCTACGTTCCGGCGAGAAACACTACATTCCGTCGGTCGCCTGGGCCTATCCGCACCGCCGGCCAGCCAGCGCCAGAGCGTTCCGGCCACGCCAGTCATTCCGGTCTTGGCCGCCCGCAACTATCGCTACGGCTTGACCGCAACCGGGAATCCGCCGTGGAAGCCGATCACCGTCTACGACGATGGCCGGCATATCTATGTCGAGTTCCCCGCCGGCATCGTCCAGGGCGAAATGCCGCCGCTCTTCGTCATCGGTCCCGAAGGCGAAGCCCAGATCGCCAACAGCCGCATCTATCAACACATCCTGATCGTCGATCGCCTGTTCGGCGCGGCCGAGCTGCGCCTCGGTGCCGGCGACCGCCAGCAGACCGTCAGGATCGTCCGCACCGACGGGAGGCCGTCATAATGACCGATACCGCGACCAATACCGAATCCAGTCCCCCCGTCGGGCCGATGCGGCTTCGCGCCGAACCGCCGCGCGTCACACGCCTGTCGCGCAAGATGCTCGCGAGCGTCGCCGCCGTCGCCTTGGTCGGCATCGGCGGATCGCTGATTTATGCGCTCCAAACCGGCGCGCCGGGCAATGGTGGTGAGGAGCTTTATTCCACTACCAACCGTCAGCCGGCCGATGGTCTCGCGGGCCTGCCGCGCGACTATACCGGCCCGATCCTTGGGCCGGCGCTTCCAGGCGATCTTGGTCGCCCCATCTTGAGCGGACAGAACGTCGGCCAGCCGGTCCCTTCGCCCGTCGTGCCAACTCCGGGCGTCGACGAGGCCGAGCAGCGCCGCCGTGCCGAAGAGGAAGCCGCGCGCCTCAGCACAGTTTTCTTCCAGTCGCGAGCCGCAACGCCTGCGGCGATCGCCGCGCCGACGCCTGGTCTCGCCGGCTTCGATATGACCAGCCAACCGGGACAGCAGACCGCACAGGACAAGCAACTCGCCTTCCTCAACGCGGCGGCCGACCGGCGCACGGTCACGCCCGATCGGGTGACGCCGCCGGCATCGCCCTTCGTGCTTCAGGCCGGCGCGGTGATCTCGGCCGCACTCATCACCGGCATCCGCTCCGATCTTCCCGGCCAGATCATCGCCCAGGTTACGGAGCCGATCTATGACAGCCCCACGGGGCGCATTTTGCTCGTGCCGCAAGGCACACGGATCATCGGCCAGTACGACAACAACGTGCAATATGGTCAGCGCCGCGTGCTGCTCGTCTGGAACCGGCTCATCATGCCGAACGGCCGCTCAATCGTGCTCGAACGCCAGCCTGGGACCGACACGCAGGGCTATGCCGGTCTTGAGGATGGCGTCGATTATCACTGGTGGGATCTCGCTAAGGCTGCCGGGCTCTCCACGCTGCTTTCTGTCGGTGCCGAGCTTGCCGTCGACGACCAGGACCGGCAGCTCCGCGCCATCCGCAACGGCGGCCAGGACACGATCAACGACGCCGGACAGCAGATCGTCCGCCGCCAGCTCAACGTCGCGCCGACGCTGACCATCCGGCCGGGCTTCCCGGTCAGGATCGTCGTGACGCGCGATCTTGTCCTCGAACCCTTCAGGAACTGACCATGACCAAGCTGAAACTCGGCCCGATCGCCGACGACAAGCCCATCAAGGCGACGGTGGAATTGCCCGCCGAGCTTCACCGCGATCTTGTCGCCTATGCCGAGGTGCTGGCCCGCGCGCCGGGCCCG
>JAEWLO010000243.1 GCA_023457475.1 Pseudomonadota bacterium
CATGGTCGCCGGTATCGGCCGCGTGTCCGGCGTGGAGTGCCTGATCGTCGCCAACGACGCCACCGTCAAGGGCGGCACCTATTACCCGATGACGGTGAAGAAGCACCTGCGCGCGCAGGAAGTGGCCGAGCAGAACCGCCTGCCCTGCATCTATCTGGTGGACTCCGGTGGTGCCTTCCTGCCGCTGCAGGACGAGGTGTTCCCGGACCGTGACCATTTCGGCCGCATCTTCTACAACCAGGCCAATCTGTCCGCACAGGGCATTCCGCAGATCGCCTGCGTGATGGGCTCGTGCACCGCCGGCGGTGCCTACGTGCCGGCGATGAGCGATGAAACGGTGATCGTGCGTGAGCAGGGCACCATCTTCCTCGGCGGCCCTCCGCTGGTGAAGGCCGCCACCGGCGAGGTGGTCAGCGCGGAAGAGCTCGGCGGTGCGGACGTGCACACGCGCATTTCCGGCGTGGCCGACCACATGGCCGACAACGACCTGCAGGCGCTGGCCCGGGTCCGCGCGATCATCGCCCAGCTCAACTGGCGCAAGCCGTTGCCCGCGCTGGCCCTGCAGACGCCGATGGAACCGCGCTACCCGGCGCAGGATCTGTATGGCGTGATTCCGGCCGACACCCGCAAGCCCTATGACGTGCGCGAAGTGATCATGCGGCTGGTGGACGACTCGCGCTTCGATGAGTTCAAACCCCGCTACGGCAACACCCTGGTCACCGGCTTCGCCCACCTGCACGGCTACCCGGTGGGCATCATCGCCAACAACGGCATCCTGTTCTCCGAGTCCGCGCTGAAGGGCGCGCACTTCATCGAACTGTGCACGCAGCGTGGCATTCCGCTGGTGTTCCTGCAGAACATCACCGGCTTCATGGTGGGCCGCAAGTACGAACACGGTGGCATCGCCAAGGACGGAGCCAAGCTGGTGATGGCGGTGGCCTGCGCCAAGGTGCCGAAGTTCACGGTGGTGATCGGCGGTTCGTTCGGTGCCGGCAACTACGGCATGTGCGGGCGCGCCTATTCGCCGAACTTCCTGTGGATGTGGCCGAACGCACGCATCGGCGTGATGGGCGGCGAGCAGGCGGCGAGCGTGCTGGCCACAGTGCGACGCGATGGCATCGAAGCCAAGGGCGGCGCGTGGTCGGCGGAGGAAGAAGACACCTTCAAGCAGCCCATCCGCGACCAGTTCGAGCAGCAGGGCCACCCCTACTACGCCAGTGCGCGGCTGTGGGACGACGGCATCATCGACCCGGCCGACACCCGGCGCGTGCTCGGCCGTGCCCTCTCGGCCAGCCTCAATGCCCCGGCGCGGGAAACCGCGTACGGCGTGTTCCGCATGTAACCCGGAAGATGACCATGTTCACCAAGATCCTGATCGCCAACCGTGGCGAAATCGCCTGCCGGGTCATCGCCACCTGCCGCCGCCTGGGCATCGCCACCGTGGCGGTGTACTCCGACGCCGACCGCAGCGCCCGCCATGTGCGGCTGGCCGACGAGGCCGTGGCCATTGGTCCCGCTCCTGCGCGCGAGAGCTATCTGCGTGCCGATCTGATTCTGGAGGCGGCGCGCCGCACCGGTGCGCAGGCGATCCACCCCGGTTACGGCTTCCTTTCTGAAAACGCGGACTTCGCCCAGGCCTGTGCCGAGGCGGGCATCGTCTTCATCGGGCCCTCGGCCTCGGCGATCCGCGCGATGGGCGACAAGAGTGCGGCCAAGGCGCTGATGCAGCAGGCCGGCGTGCCGTTGACCCCGGGGTACCACGGCGACACGCAGGACCCCACCTTCCTGCAGACACAGGCTGACGGCATCGGTTACCCGGTGCTGATCAAGGCCAGTGCCGGCGGCGGCGGCAAGGGCATGCGCCGCGTCGACGACGGCGCAGCCTTTGCCGATGCGCTGGCCAGCTGCCAGCGCGAAGCGCAGTCGGCGTTCGGCAACGCGCACGTGCTGGTGGAGAAGTACGTCGAGCGCCCGCGCCATATCGAGATCCAGGTGTTCGGCGACAGCCACGGCAACGTGGTGTACCTGTTCGAGCGCGACTGTTCGGTGCAGCGCCGTCACCAGAAGGTACTGGAAGAAGCGCCGGCACCAGGCATGACGCCGGAGCGCCGCGCCGCGATGGGCCAGGCCGCGGTGGAGGCCGCGCGTGCGGTGAACTACGTCGGGGCCGGCACGGTGGAATTCATTGCCGGTCCGGACGGCGACTTCTACTTCATGGAGATGAACACCCGCCTGCAGGTGGAGCATCCGGTGACCGAGTGCATCACCGGCACCGACCTGGTGGAATGGCAGCTGCGCGTGGCGAGCGGCGAGCCACTGCCGCTGCGGCAGGAACAGCTGTCGATCACCGGGCATGCGCTGGAAGCACGCCTGTATGCGGAAGACGCCGATCGCGGCTTCCTGCCCTCCACCGGCACCCTGCGGCATCTGCGACTGCCTGCGGGCAGCGCCCATGTGCGCGTGGATGCCGGTGTGGAACAGGGCGATGCAATCACGCCGTACTACGATCCGATGATCGCCAAGCTGATCGTCTGGGACGTAGACCGTGAGGCCGCGCTGCGCCGCATGGCGCAGGCGCTGGCCGAGTGCGAAGTGGTGGGCGTGACCACCAACGCAGCCTTCCTGCGTCGGCTGGTGCTGACGGACTCGTTTACGCAGGCGACGCTGGATACCGCGTTGATCGAACGCGAGCAGGCGGCACTTGCCCCGCCCGGTGCGGACGATGCACCGGCGGCCTGGGCGCTCGCCGCCGTGGCAGCCGTAGCCACCGAGGCACCGGCATCTGTGGATGCGCAGGACCCGCATTCGCCGTGGCAGGCCCGCGACGGCTGGCGGCTGGGCGCACGTGCGGCCCGCCGGCTGACGCTGGAACACGGCGGTGTCACCGCCGTGGTGACCGTGGCAGCGGACGGCGATGCGTGGACGATCACGCGCGACGGACGCAGCAGTTCCGCGCACGGTGGATTGAACGGTGAACAGCTGGTGCTGCAGGTGGAGGGGCAGCGGCAGCGCGCGCGCGTGGTACGCGAGGGCGGCGAGCTCTACCTGTTCGGGGCGCAGGTCGTTGGGCGCTTCACCGTGCACGACCCGGTGAGCGAAGCCGACCAGGGCGTGGCCGACGCCGGCAGCCTGGTCGCACCGATGCCCGGGCGCATCATCGCCACCCTGGTGGCGGCTGGCACGCAGGTCAGCCGCGGCACGCCGCTGGTGGTGCTGGAGGCGATGAAGATGGAGCACACGCTGCAGGCTCCCGCCGATGGCACCGTGCAGGGGTATCGGGTGAAGGCCGGTGACCAGGTAGGTGACGGGGCCGTGCTGGTGGACTTCGAGGCGGTGTGATCCGCCGCCAATGCGATCACCAGACCGCGCGATTCGGATCGAGCTCGGCGGTCTCCAGCGTCCCGCCCCGCCAGCCGACGCCGACGATGGCCAGCGCGCTCTGCTGGATGCCGTCCAGGCCGAACGCGTGGTCGGTGTCCACTTCGTTGATCGCTGCGGTCACGAAGGCTGCCATGCCCTGTTCGGTGGCCGCCATGTAGACCGCCTGCGAGATATGGCCGACGTCCAGCAGCAACGCGCGGTACGCCTTGGCGTGGTTGCGGTATTTCCAGAACATGCGGGCGTATCGCGGCACCAGCACCAGATGCACGGCAGCGTCGGCAAACCAGTCCTGCCCGGACAGCAGCGTGTTGGCCAGCGTCTGCAGGGGCGTGTCATCGTGGCGTGGCAGCGCGACCAGGGCGTGATCGACCGGGTGGTAGTGGTACAGGCCGGGCACCAGGCCGTCCACGCGCTGCACCAGCAGATAGGTCTCGGTGGCATGCAGGCTGCCGCCGGAGGGCACGTTCTTCTTCAGGAACGCCGTATCGTCGGCTTCCTGCACCACCGCCTGCGCCCTGACCGTGCGCTGCAGCAGTTGCGATAATGCCAGGCGGGTGATGCCGCGCTGTGCATCGAAGTTGCGGCAGGTGGTGCGGCGCTCGAGCAGCTGGTCGAATGCGGTGCGCTCCACCGCAGGCAGCGGCTCGTACGTTCCCGAGCGCGCCTCGACCGCCACCGGCGGCGCGCCCAGCTGGCGTCGCAGGCCACTGGCGGTCACCAGATCATTGGCGCGCATGCTGGCGGCGCTGTCCACACCACTCCAGCGCGCGTGCCGGTGCGCGAGCGCCGAGAGCGGCCACCAGTGCGCGTCGCGCAGTGCTTCATCGCGATGACGCAGCTCGGCATGTGCCGGACCGTCGGCAATGAGCAGGCCGGCCTGCAGCAGCGGCTGCCACACGGTACGGTCCGCCTCGAGCGCCGCCTCGGCGGTCCACGCGTGCGAGCCCAGGCGGCCGAGCAGCTCGCGCTGCGCCCCGGTTACTTCGACCGGCTGGTCCAGGTGACCGGCCAGGGCGAACCAGGTGGTGCGGGTGGACGGCTCGGCGCGGCCCTGCAGGATCGCCTGCAGATCGAACGCGATCTCCTCGCGGGGCTCGAACATCACGATGGTGCAGCGGCGCAGGTGCATGGCGGGGGGATCGGAACGGAGTGAGGGCATTCTAGGGGTGGCGGGTCGGATGTTGGCGGGGTGGCCGGTT
>JAEWLO010000244.1 GCA_023457475.1 Pseudomonadota bacterium
ATATCGGCGTGGCCCAGCAATTCCTGCACACCGCGCAGGTCGCCGGACGACTCCAGGATATGACTGGCAAAGCTATGCCGCAGCATGTGCGGATGCACATGTTTGAACAGGCCCTGGCGCTGGGCCAGACTGCGGATGCGCAGCTGCACGGCACGCTGGGTGATCGGTCCACCGTTGCGACCCGGAAACACCGGTTGCGCATCGCCGCCGCCGCTTTCGCCGCGCCATTCCCCGAGGGCCGTGCGTGCGTGCGATCCGAACGGAACCCGGCGCTGTCGATTACCCTTGCCGAGCACGTTGACCAGACCGGTGGCGAAATCAAGGTCGCGCCAGACCAGCGCGCACAGTTCACTCAGGCGCAGGCCGGAGGAATAGAACAACTCCAGCAGCGCGCGGTCGCGCAGGCCCAGCGGCGCGTCGGTGGGCAGCTCGACCAGGCGGACGGCCTCATCGGCATCGAGCACCTGCGGCAGCTTGCGCGGTGCCTTCGGTGCCTTCAACGTAGCCGCCGGGCTGGCGGCGATGCGATGATGCTTCAGCAGCCATGCGTAGAAACTGCGGCAGGCCGAAAGCCGGCGCTGCAGGGATTTGGGCGACAGGCCACGCCGGTGTTCGGCGGCGATGAACTGACGCAGCTGTTCGGCGTCGAGCGCCTCGGTGGTCACACCCAGCCCTTCCGCCCACTGCGATACCGCCGCGAGGTCGCGACGATACGCGTCCAGCGTATGCGCCGAAGCCCGGCGCTCGACCTGCAGGTACCCCAGGAAGTCCTGCACGGCGCTCATGGCGGCAGCGACCTGCGCCCGATCAGGCCGGGTCGAAGCGCTTGAGCGCCACGGCCAGCGCCTCGCCCATCATGCGCAGGAACAGCGTGCCCATGCCGGGATAGAACCGGTTGCCATCATGGCTGCCGACCGCGATCAGGCCGACACCCGGCAGCGGCAGCAGCGCGCTCGACTGCACTTCGTCCACCCGCTCGCCGTACAGCACGGCGTTCTTTTCCGGATGGAGGCGGCCGCAGATCGGCTCGCCATCCTTGAGGCAGTCGCGGAACGCGGCCAGCTTCGGGCTCTCCTCCGGCAGCACCTGCAGCCACGGAGCCTGTTCCAGCCCGGCCACCGGATGCAGCACGACCAGCCGCACCAGATCGCCCGCGAAGTCTTCTTCCAGCGAGGCGGCCATGGCCCGCAGCGTGTCGCCGGCCGTGGTCTGTTTCATCAGCGCAAGCGTGAGCTGGTGGGTGCGCACCGCCAGCCGCTCGTTGATCTGCGCATTGGATGCCAGATCGGCGAGCCGCCGCGACAGCTCGCGGTTCTTGTCGCGCAGCACGTCCAGCTGATAGCTGGCCAGTGACGCGGTGGGGCCTTCGTCGCGGGGCACCACCAAGGTCAACGCGAGGTCAGGGAACTGCTTCAGGAACGTCGGATGCCTGCGCAGCCAGGACGCCACTTCATGCGCACCGATCTTTTCGGCGGTATCGCTCATGCCAGCCACTCCCCTTCAAAGACAAATGTGGCGGGCCCCGACATCACCACCTGTGCGTCATCGGCGGGCCAACGCAACCGCAGGTCGCCGCCCGGCAGCGACATCACCGCATCGCGCCGCAGGCGGCCGCGCTGCATCATCACCACGGCCGCGGCGCAGGCACCGCTGCCGCAGGCCAGGGTCTCGCCGACACCGCGCTCGAACACACGCAGCCGCGCGTGCCCCGGGTCCAGCACCTGCACGAAACCGACATTCACCGACCGCGGGAAGCTGGCATGCTGCTGCAGCAGCGGGGCCAGGCGCTCCACCGGAGCCGCATCGACCAGGCCGACCTCGACCACAGCGTGTGGGTTGCCCATCGATACCGCACCAAAGCGGACCTGGTCGCCCTGCAGCGGAAGCAGGTATTCCTCGCGGGCACGGGCGAAGCCCAGCAGCGGCACCTGGTCCGGCTCGAAGCGTGGCACGCCCATCGCCACGGCGTACTCGTCGTCGCCAATGCGCTCGATGGCATGGGTGGTCAGCGGGCTGTCGATGTGGAAAGTGTCGCCCTGTGCCGCGCCATCGCGCACCAGCCACGCTGCCACGCAGCGCGCGCCGTTGCCGCACTGCTCGGACTGCGAGCCGTCCGAGTTCCAGATGCGGTAGGCCGCCACCGACCCGGGTTCACGCGGGGGCTCGATGGTCAGGATCTGGTCGCAGCCGACACCGGTATGGCGGTTGGCCAGCTGCGCGGCCAATGCAGGTGTGGGCGCGGGAGTGCCGTCCCGCAGGTCCAGCATGACGAAATCGTTGCCTGCGCCGTGCATCTTGGTGAAACGCAGACCGGAAGAAGCGGACTTACTCATTGCCGTCATCGTCGTCCAGCTGCGGCTCCACCGGATCGGGTACGACCGGCGGAGCATGGTCGGTGGCACTGGCGTCATCGGACAGCGTGGCGTCCTCCTGCACGTCAGCACCCTCGGTACCGGCCTCGTCGGCCGGTTCGATCACCTGCTCTTCCACGGGTACCGGCTTCTGCGGCATCACCAGCGGGCCTTTGTTGCCACAGGCGGACAGGAACAGCAGCGACAGCGCTGCCAGCGGAATCAGGACGGCGGGGCGATGGGGGATGCTCATGACCCGAGTATAGCGGCGGCCGCCCTTGGCGGTGTGCCGGTTGGATGAACGCGCGCCCGGTGGATTACCGGGCGCTGACGTCCAACTGATCCAGCACGAACGCATACGACTCGGCCAGCTCCCGGTACCGCTGGAAGCGACCGGACTTGCCGCCGTGGCCCGCCTCCATGTTCGTGCGGAACACGATGGGATGACGGCCGGTGTTCTGGTCGCGCAGGCGGGCCACCCACTTGGCCGGCTCCCAGTACTGCACCTG
>JAEWLO010000245.1 GCA_023457475.1 Pseudomonadota bacterium
GCGACCAGCGGCACCAAGCGAAGGGATACTGCTCCAGCCGCGTCGCCAGACCCGCGCGGACCGGGTTGGCCATGATGTACAGCGCTTGCCTCCGGAACTGGCGCTCGTCACGCTGCTGCTGATCGTAATAACCGGGTTGCCAGATGGGTCCTTGGCTACCGTTGCGTTCGTTGATCGCCCGGGCAGCGTGTGACTTCATCATGCGCACCACCGTGGAAAGCGACGTGTCGCGCAGGAAGAACATCCAGTGCAGGTGATCAGGCATGACCGCCCAGGCAAGCGTTTCCGTACGTCCTTCGTGATCTGAGCTCCTGAGCCAGCTGATCAGTTCGCGGGCGTTCTCCGGACATTCAAAGAGTCTGGCGCGTCTGGCCGTCACCGTCGTGATGACGTAGCAGTTGCCGATGTTGGAAATTCTTCCACGCTGGAGTGAGGGGCTGGCCATGCGGACAGGATGGCGACGTGGTTACGTGGCCGCGTTCGGGGTGTTGCGGACCGCGGCGTAGGGATGCTCCGCGTGGTTGTGTAGCGCCGGGCTTGCCCGGCGGCCGTTGGCAGACGGTATGACGCGAACACAGCCGGGCAAGCCCGGCTCTACCGGGTTGGGTTCCTGGGAACAGCAGCCGGGCAAGCCCGGCTCTACGGGGTTGGGCGTCCGGCACCGGGTGGTCACGGGGCGCTTCCACTGCGTTTACATGGGGGCCGTTAAGGTGGAACGGCCGTGCAAGAAATCCGCCCGCCATCCCCCACCGGAGACTGACGTGACCTCACGACGCCACTTCCTTACCCTCGCTGCGGCCAGTGCCGCCCTTGCTGCTGCGTCGCCGTTGCTGGCGCGGGCCTCCCCTGCCCCGGGCAGCGTGCTGCCCACGCGGGGCACGCCACGCGACAGTACGGCATTGGCCACCAATGCGCCTCGTCCGGGTGGCCGCTACCGGCCGCTGACCCGGCTGGGGCTGGGTGGCGCACCGCTCGGAGGCAGCCTGGCTCCAACTACCGACGAGGCCGCGCATGCAACGATGGCCGCAGCCTGGGCGGCCGGCGTGCGCACGTTTGATACGTCACCGTGGTACGGATTGGGATTGAGCGAACGACGCATGGGTCGTGAACTGCACAACCACCCTGCCACCGACTACACGCTGTCCAGCAAAACCGGACGGCTGCTCACCGCCACGGCCGGACCGCTGCAGAAGACCAGCTGGCACGACCCGGCCCCGTTCCGTTACGCCTACGATTACTCCGCCTCCGGTACGCGCCGCTCGGTGGAAGACAGTCTCAACCGGCTGGGCGTTTCGCAGCTGGATATCGTGCTCATTCACGACCTCTCACCCGAGAACAAGGATCTGGGCATGCCCTGGGAGCAGCGCTTCGCCGAAGCAGCGAAGGGCGCGATGCCCGAACTCACGCGCATGCGCGAGGAAGGGCTGATCAAGGCCTGGGGTTTCGGCGTGAACCGACCGCAGCCCGCATTGCGCGCGGTGGCCGAGGCAGACCCGGACATCATGCTGCTGGCCTGCCAGTACTCGCTGCTGGATCACGAGGCGACGCTGCACGATACGTTCCCGAAACTGGCGGAAAAAGGCGTCTCGGTGATGGTGGGGTCTCCCCTGCTCGCCGGTTATCTCACCGGGCGCGAGCGCTATCTGTACGGCAGCCCGATTCCGTCCTGGGCTCCAGCGAAACGCGCGAAGATCGCGGCCATCTGCGAGCGCCACGGCATCGACCTGCGCACGGCCGCCCTGCAGTTCGCCGATGCACCGGAGGTGGTGTCCTCGATCATTCCCGGCGCGCGGACTGCCGAGCAGGTACAGGCCAATGTGCAGTCGATGGGCATCGCGATTCCGGCTGATTTCTGGGCGGAGCTCAAGCGGGAAAAACTCATTGCCGCCGATGCACCGGTCCCGAAGGGCTGACCGCGCCTGACGTCCGTAGCGCCGTACGCTGTGCGGCCCTACGGAAGCAGCGCCGGCCTAGAGCGGCAAGCGCCGCGCGATGTAGTTGACGATGTTGCCCACGGCATCCGGATCGACGTTGGCCAGGCCAATGATCACGTAGCCCTGCTCGGGCAGCACCACGATGGCGCTGTTCGAACCCGGTGCGCCGCCTTCGTGCCCATACTGGCGCTGCCTGCCCTGGCCCTGCACGACAAAGCCGTAGCCATACCAGGCCTTATGGTTCTGCGCGCGGGTGGCCTCCTGCAGCAGCGCCGTCGACACCAGCTTTCCGCGTCGCAGCGCCTCGCAGAACTTCAGCATGTCGGAGGCCGTGCTGTAGCCACCGCCGGCCGACATGCCACGCCAGGGCAACGTCTTGGTTTCGCGCGTCCATTGCCCGTCCTTTTTCGTGTAGGCCACGGCGCGCTGCGGAACGTCTTCCGATTCCGGCTTGAAACCGGTGCCGGTCATGCCGGCCGGGAGCAGGATGTGCTCGTCCAGATAGGCGTAGTACGACTGTCCGGAAATGGCCTCGATGATGCGGCCGAGCACGATGAAACCGTAGTTCGAATAACCGTCCTGGCTGCCGGGGGTGAACTGCGGCGCATCCTTGGCGAACCGCTGTACGTAATCATCCAGCGTCTTCAGCGAGGCCGAGTACGTGTCGAAATCATCACCGAAGAAATCGCCGAGGCCGCTGGTGTGGGTCAACAGCTGACGCACGGTGACCGTCTCGGCGACGGACCTGTTCGGGTAGTCGGGCAGGTGCTTGCCGATCGTATCGTCCAGCCGCAATCTGCCGGCCTGTACCAGCTGCAGGATGGCCACCGCGGTGAACATCTTGTTGGACGAGGCCAGCCGGAACCGGGTCTGCGCATCGACGGGCGTCTTCGCGGCGCGGTCGGCCAGCCCGCCGCGCCAGTCCAGCAGCACCCGTCCGTTCTGCGCCACCAGCAATGCACCGGACAGCGCATCCTCGGCCGCCACGGCATCCAGCTTCGCGCGGGCATCGGCCATCAGCGCCGGCAGCGGGACGCGCGCGGGTTGGTAGTGTTCCGGCGTGGGTGTGCCTTCCAGATGAAACAGCTTGAGGTGCGCCGGTTGGGTCGGGTCCATTTCTGCGGTCACCAGCATCGCGCGCTCGCTCCGCTGCGCCAGCACCAGCAGCGTCGCCTGCATCGGGCTGCTCTCACGCACCTCCAGCACCTTCAACGGGCCGGTGGAATCGCGGAACTCCAGGTAATCCTGAGGGGTACTGCCTTCCTTCTTGGCGTAACGCGCGGCGAAGGTCTGCAGTCCCTCGAGGCTGCCGGCGTTGAAGGCCGCCAGCCAGTCATCGGCGGCGCGCCTGGCGCCGGAGGTCTCCGCAGCGTGTGCGCCCCCCGCGCAAAGAAGCAGCACGCACAACAGAACCCAATGCATCGGACGGAAAGGACGACGGCGCACGAACATGGCGATTCCTTCGCAGGCGGGACGTGCGGCCATCCTAGCCGATCCCCGTCCCCACAGCGCCCTCGCCCCCCTTCGCATCAGTTCGGCAACGCATACGCCATCACGTAATCACCGCGCGGTGTGCCCAGTGCATGGTGTCCTGCGGCCATGATGACCACATACTGCCGCCCGCCCTGCTGGTAGACCATCGGCGTGGCCTGGCCACCTGCAGGCAACTCGGCACGCCACACCTCCTTGCCGGTTTTCAGGTCAATCGCGCGCAGCAGGTCATCGTTGGCGGCGGCAATGAAGATCAGCCCGCCGGCAGTGACGACGGCCCCGCCCGCGTTGGGCGCACCGAGTTCGATCGGCAGGTGCGAACGCAGTCCAAACGGTCCGATCCCCCGCGCGCTTCCGAACGGGCGCTCCCACAGCACCGCACCGCTGCGCAGTTCGACCGCACGCAACCCACCATAGGGCGGCTGCTTGCACGACAACCCGGTGAACAACAGGCGCCAACCCGCGTTGCTGCGCCAGTCGCCCCCTGCGGACGCCTGCGAACCGGCACCCGAGAACGGCGCGCCGCTCAGCCATCCGGCCAGCCCGCTATCTGCGTGCGCTCCCTTTCGAAGGTAATCCGGCAGATCGGTGTAGTTCGATACGACCACGCCATGGCGGGGATCGACCGCCACCCCACCCCAGTCCACGCCGCCATGCTGGCCGGGATACGCGATGCGTGCATGTGCATCTGGCCGCGCGGCGCGCCTGAACTGGATGCGGCAGACCAGCTGGTCAAGCGGCGTCAGTCCCCACATGTCGCGCTCGTCGAGCGTGTTCGAACGCGCCTGTGGTGGCGTTGCAGTGGCGGCCGGCGGATCAAGCCGCTCACCCGTACGCCGGTCCAGCACGTACAGATCACCCTGCCGCGTCGGCAACACCAGCGCAGGGACCTTGCCGGCAGCCGTGGGATAGTCGACCAGCGAGGCCTGGGCCACAAGGTCGTCGTTCCAGGCATCGCCCGGCAGCGCCTGCAGGGTCCAGGCCGGTTTGCCGGTGATGGCGTCCAGCGCCACCAGCGACGTAGCCATGCGTGCGCTGCCTTCGGCGGCTGCGGCATCGCCCAGCGGCAGATACACCAGCCCCAGCTGCTCGTCGCTGGTGGCCGTGGCCAGCAGTCGCGGCGTGCCGGGTGTGTAGGTCTTGCCCTGCGGTGGACGGGTGGTACGTTCCGGGTCACCGAGGTCCCATGCCCAGCGGAGCTTGCCGCTCTGCGCATCGAAGGCCTGGATCACGCCCGAGGGCG
>JAEWLO010000246.1 GCA_023457475.1 Pseudomonadota bacterium
ATCTGGTGCTGCCGGCCTGAAGGCAAAAAAAAGGCGCACCTTGCGGCACGCCATTTTTCTTCAGTGGTTGCCGGCCAACGGCCGGCGCTACCGGCGCGCTTACGCCTCCGCTGCCACCAGCCCCATCAACCCGTTGGCGTGATCCCGCCACTGCGGCAGCTTGGCCAGCACGCCCGCACGCTGCAGGTACTCCTCGTCCACCGGGTCGCCGTTCACCAGCGCCAGGGCCACATGCACCGCGCCGGTCACCCAGAAGCTGCGTGTGTTGGAGCGCTGCGGCTGCAGGTGGAAGGCCACCGCTTCGATGATCGGCATCGGCAGTCCCCACAGGCCCAGAAGGTAGGCACCGGCTTCGGCATGACCCGGGCGCAGGTCGCCTTCGCTGGCCGGCTCGGTGCGCTCGTTGCGCACGCCCGGCAGCAGCAGGCCGATGTCGGCCAGCAGTGCGGCGGTCGCACCCAGTTCGGCGCTCGATTCCGGCAGCAGCTTGGCGGCCAGGCGGGAGGCCATCAGCGCGCGCTGCTGCAGCGAATTGCGCTCACCGGTGGACAGCGGCGAAGCGGAGAACACCTCGCTGGCCAGCACCAGGTCGCGCAGCGTGGCCAGTCCCAGCCGGGTGACCGCACTGCGCAGGTCGGAGATGGTCCGGCCGCTGTTGTAGAACGCCGAATTGGACAGTTGCAGCACCTTGGCCGCAATGGCCGGGTCGGCTGCGACCAGCTTGGCCACGTCGGCGGTATCGGTGTCGTCGTCGTGCTCCAGCGCCTGGGTCAGACTCAGGTACAGATGGGGCGGAGAGGGCAGCTTCTCGATACGCCCGATCGCACGGCGCAGCCGCTCGCTGTCCAGCAGTTCGCGCAGCTCTTCCAGGCTGGTCAGGGCCTCCAGCAGCACTTCCGGTGCCAGCGGCAGCGGGAGGAAGCGGTGCGCCACGCCGATCAGGCGCGCCGGCGGCGCACGGTTGCCCTGTGCGGCTTCCACCAGCGCGATGCGGATGGTTTCCGACCGCAACGTGCGGATCTGCCCCAGCAGTGTGGTGGCGGTGAGATCGGGGAGGGTGGGGCAGGCAATGATGGCATCGACCGGCGAGGACGCCACGATGCTCATGGCCGACTGGCCGTCGACGGCTGTCACGGCCTGCCACTCTTCCCCAAGATCGGCAATGAATTCGGTCAGCTCAGCCGAAAGGCTGGCTTCGTCCCCAACGAGCAGAATACGCACGACACAATCCCCTGAATGACCACGATGAAAGGCATCGTGGACGGTATACCTGACGCAATGTACCTAATCCGGCACGAATAGTGATGTGCCGCCTGCAGAAAACGTGATCGCCATCGCTCCGGCAACCGTCGCCGGAGCGTGGCGGGCCGGGCTCAGGCCTGGCCGTCCAGGTAGCGCTGGTGGGCTTCAACGAGGATCTGCTTGGCCTCGGCCGCGCCGCCCCAGCCGTCCAGCTTGACCCACTTGCCCTTTTCCAGGTCCTTGTAGTGTTCGAAGAAGTGGCCGATGCGCTCCAGCCAGTGACTGGACACCTGCTCGATGTCTTCCACGTGGGCATAGCCACTGAAGATCTTGGCGACCGGCACGGCCAGGATCTTCTCGTCGCTGCCCGCTTCGTCGCTCATCTTCAGCACGCCGACCGGACGGCAGCGCACCACCGAGCCCGGCACCAGCGGCAACGGCAGCACCACCAGCACGTCGGCCGGGTCACCGTCGCCGCACAGGGTGCTCGGCACGTAGCCGTAGTTGCAGGGATAGCGCATGGGGGTGGAGAGGATGCGGTCGACGAAGATCGCGCCGGTTTCCTTGTCCACTTCGTACTTCACCGGCTCGGAATCCTTGGGGATCTCGATGATGACGATGATTTCTTCCGGCGGGTTCTTGCCGGGCGAGACGAGTTCCAGACCCATGGTGTGCTCCGAGTGGGGTATGAGGGCGTAAGACCCCCCATTTTATGCGTTTGGCGTCCGCTGTGCAGGTAGGCTTCCGCCGACCCCACGAGGCGGACCTTTCCGGCCTTCACATTCGCAGGGCTCCGATCGACCACGGGGCGTGCCCGGGCGAGGCTGTACATCCGGTGCACTGTCGCGCCGCTTCATCCCCGGAGATCCCGTGACACCTCGTTTCCTGTTCCGTTCCGCCACCTGCGGCGGGCTGCTGGCCGTGGCACTGATGGCCAGCGCCGGCGCTGCTCCGTTCTCTCCGGCCTACATCGACCTGGTCGACTACCCCACCTATTACGCCCAGGGCCATGCGTTCCATGACCTGCAGCGGCGACTGAAGCACAATTTCGACGAGAGCTGCCCGGACACCATCTGTGAAGGCGAGTACACCGACTACCAGGCCTTGAAGCTGCTCTGCGCGGTGGAAGCGGCGTCCGGCACCGTCAGCGAGTGCCGCTGGGCGTTCGCCGCCAGCGAGCTCGAGGTGGACCCGGACGGCGGACGGGTGGTCGCGCAGCAACCCCGCTGGCTGTGCCGGCTGCCGATCCCAGCAGGGACCACCGTGGCGGGCCTGTTCTCGGCACTTGAAGGGCCTCGCCCCCTCTGGCACCAGTTCCCGGGCGGCGGACAACCGATTTTCGAGGCGGTTTCCGAGTGCGTCGCCGGCCCCGGTACCCGGTAACCTCGAACGTCGGTCGCCCGCGCCCTTGTTATTAACGTGACGCATTCGCATTTGAGCGGTACCATGCCGCATGTCTTCCAACACCGCCACCCTGACCGAACTGCTGATCCGCGAGCGCCCGGCACTGCTGCGCCTGGCGCAGCGCATTCTGGGCACGGATGGCGGCGCGGAGGACGTGATCCAGGCGATCTGGTTCAAGGCGCGCGGGGTCGACAACGGCGTGGCGATCGACAACCCGCGTGCGTACCTGTACCGGCTGGCCAGCAACCTGGCGACCGACCACGGCCGCGAGCGCACCCGTCGGTCGCGGTTGCTGGCTGAGCATCATCTGTGGGGGCCGGACGAGGTCCTGTCCACCGAAGAGCAGGCCATGGCCCAGGACGAGCTGCAGCGCGTGCTCGCAGCGGCCGCGCACCTCCCCGAACCGACCCGCACCATCTTCCGGCTCAACCGGCTGCAGGGCCTGACCCAGGCCGAGATCGCCCGCCGCCAAGGCGTCTCGGTCACCACCGTGGAAAACCACGTCCGTGCGGCCCTGCAGCGGCTGGCGTGGGCCCGGCATGGGCGTTGAGCGCGAAAGGCGCTTGGGGTACGCGCATGGCAGGGCGTCTTGATGAAGTAGGGTGCGCACCGGCTACCATGCCGCTTCGCGCCTGAAACCGTTGACTGCCCGCCCGCCATGAGCCCGCCAGACAGCCTGCCCGCGTCACCCGCCGCCACCGACCCGCCTGCCGAACAGGCACGCGCGTGGATCGCGTGGCTTGCCTCCGGGGCCGTGGACGAACAGCGCATGCAGGCGTTCGAGCACTGGCTGGCCGTTCCGGGACATCGACGCGCCTTCGAGTACGAACGGCAGTTGTGGCGGGTGTTGGGGCCACCGGGTGCCGACGAGGCCCCGGTTCCGCGACGGCCTGCGTACCGCCGCATCAGATTCGCGCTCGCAGCGGCTGCGGTGCTCGCACTGGTAGGGGTGGCACCGGATGCC
The DNA here is from genome assembly GCA_023457475.1 of Pseudomonadota bacterium. GTDB lineage: Bacteria > Pseudomonadota > Gammaproteobacteria > Xanthomonadales > Xanthomonadaceae > Stenotrophomonas. The sequence goes on from JAEWLO010000246.1 coordinate 3,611, forward strand.
TGGCTGCGGATGCAGTCGGACCACCGCACCGGCAGCACGGTGGCCACCGTGGCCCTGCCCGATGGCAGTGCGGCGGTGCTGGACGCCGATTCGGCCATCGCCGTGGATTACAGCGCCACGCAACGCGCCGTGCGCCTGCTGCGCGGACGCGCCTGGTTCAAGGTGTCCCCCGGGCACCCGCAGCCGTTCCGTGTGCTGGCCCAGGGGGGCGTGGTGGAAGACATCTCCACGGCATTCGCGGTGGGTACCGACGCGCGGGGAGTGCACACCGAAGTTGAACAGGGACAGGTCCGGGTCGCCGCGCGTACCGACGGCGGTTGGACCTACCTGCTGGCTGGGCAGCGCGCTGGTTTCGCGCGCGACGGCGTTGTCGTGCGCCAGCCCGACGTGGCACCCGACCGCATCGCCGCCTGGCGCGAGGGCGAGCTGCTGCTCGACGCCATGCCCGTGGCCGACGCCGTGGCGCAGGTCGCACGCTACCGTCGCGGGCCCACCTTCGTGCGCGGCGACCTCTCCGCGTTGCCGACGCTCAATGCGGCCCTGCGCGTGGACCAGCCCGAACAGGCGCTGGACGCGCTCGCTGCAAGTGCCGGCCTGCACATCACCCGACTTCCTCTGGACGTGGCGATCGTCCGCGCCATCGAACCCGACGCCGCGCTGAAACACTGATCGCTGCGAGCAGGGTTGGGGACGCACCATCCCCGTGCGTCTTACTCCCCGAACGTACCCGCCGCCGCCACGTACGTCGCAGCGCCCGCACCGAGCGGGAATGCCGCTTGCGCGGCCTGCCTCTTCCACAGGTTTCAACATGTCTCTTGCTTTCCGCGCGGGCCTGCGTCCGTCCCGTCTCTGCACCGCCCTGCTCGCTGCCGGCCTGGCCGCCGCCTCTGCCACGCCCGCCCTGGCCCAGTCCATCGACACCGCCGCGCCCGCGTCCACGCATCGTTTCGACATTCCGGCCCAGCCGCTGGCGGACGCGCTGCGCAGCTACATGCGCCAGTCCGGCGTGCAGGTGGCCTACACCGCCGCGCTGGCCGAAGGCGTGACGTCGCGTGCGGT
>JAEWLO010000247.1 GCA_023457475.1 Pseudomonadota bacterium
CACCCCTGGGGCCGGCCAACGGCCGGGGGTACCGGTCGTCATTGACCCGGATCACGCCGTGGCCGAACGCTCCGCCCGCAGTGCTGCCAACTGTTGCTTCAACGCATCGTTCTCCAGCGTCAACGCGATCACCCGCCTGCGCAGCTCGGCCGGGCCTTCCCCCAGCGACTCGAGCGCCTCGGCAATCTCCGCCTCACGACTCGGGTCCGCCTCGAAATCCGACTCGGCCGCGGCCAGCACCTCCTGCACCGGCTTGCGCGGTTTGCGCTTGGCGTCGCGTACGCGCTTGGCCGCCTGCTTCAGCTCGTCCTTGCCGGCCACCGCCGCCGCTCGCTGTTCGTCTTCCGGCAGATCCGCCACGGCCGCCGCCGCGCTGATCGAGATCACCCCGGTCTTCACCGCTTCCACCAGCTCCGGCGCGGCCTGCTTGTGGATGCGTTCGATCATGCCCACCTGGCTGCTGCTCAGGCGTGCCTCGCGCGCCATGTCGGCCCGGCTTACTTTCGGCGCGGGAGCCCACGGCGGGCTGTCCTCACCGCTCTCGACACCGGCGTCGGCTATTTCACCGTCGCTTTCCTGTTGCAGCAACGTCTGCTCGGTGCGATGGCGCTCCGCGAGAATGTCGCGCTTGCGCAGCGCCAGCACGCCGCGCTGGAAGTCCGAGACGCTGCGCCGGCCCAGGTGCTGTTCGATCATCCACAGGTGCACGTCGTCCATCGACTGGAAGCGCGTGTTCTGCACCGTCTGGAACGGCAGGCCGTGCTTCTGGCAGATGCCATAGCGGTTGTGGCCGTCCACCAGCACGTCGTTCCACAGCACCAGCGCGTCGCGACAGCCCTCGGCCAGGATGCTGCGCTCCAGCGCCTCGTGTTCGTCGGCGGTGAGAGGGTCGATGTAGGCCTTGAGTTCTTCTTTGACGACGATGTCCATGCAATCCGGTACGCGGGTGGGGCGAAGCCCGCCATTCTATCCGGTCGCGCGGATCGCCTCTCCCAGCGCCTCCACGACCCGGTCAATCTGCGGCCGGTCGATGATCAGGGGCGGCGACAGCGCGATCACGTCTCCCGTGCAGCGCACCAGCAGCTGGCCCTCATGGAAGCAGCGCTCGAACACCTCGTAGCCGCGCGCGCCGGCCGCGTCCTTGCGCGGAGCCAGCTCCACCGCGCCGATCAGGCCGAAGTTGCGGATGTCCACCACGTTGGGCAGTCCGCGCAGGCTGTGCAGCCGCGTCTGCCAGTATTCACCCAGCTCGATGGCGCGGTCGAACAGGCCTTCGGTCGCATAGGTGTCCAGCGTCGCCAGGGCCGCCGCGCAGGCCAGTGGATGAGCCGAGTAGGTGTAGCCATGGAAGAACTCGATCGCGCCCGGCGGCCCCTGCATGAACGCGTTGTGGATGTCGTCGGACACCAGCACCGCCCCCATCGGCACCGCGCCGTTGGTGAGGCCCTTGGCCAGCGTCATCAGGTCCGGCGTCACCCCGAAGCGCTGGGCGGCAAAGGCATTGCCGACCCGCCCGAAACCGGTGATCACCTCGTCGAACACGAGCAGGATGCCGTGCTGATCGCAGATTTCGCGCAGCCGCTGCAGGTAGCCCGGGGCCGGCAGGATGACCCCGGCCGAGCCGGCGATGGGCTCCACGAACACCGCGGCAATCGTGGAGGCATCATGCAGCGCGATCAGCCGCTCCAGGTCCTCCGCCAGTTCCGCACCCTGGCGGGGCAGGCCGGGGCTGAACGCGTTGCGCGACAGGTCCAGGGTGTGGCGCAGGAAGTCGCTGCCGGCCAACAGCGGCCCGAATGCCTTGCGGTTGTTCGGCAGACCGCCAATGGACATGCCGCCGAAGCCCACCCCGTGGTAGGCCTTCTCGCGTCCGATGAAACGCGTACGCTGCCCTTCGCCGCGCAGCCGGTGGTAGGCGAGTGCCACCTTCATCGCCGTGTCCACGGCCTCCGAACCGGAGTTGGTGAAGAAGGCATGGTTCAGCGGAGCAGGTGCCAGTGCCGTCAGCCGCTGCGCCAGCGCGAACGACAGCGGCGTGCCCATCTGGAACGGTGGGGCGAAGTCCAGCCGGGCCGCCTGTTCCTGGATCGCCTGCACGATGCGCGGCCGGGCGTGGCCGGCGTTGCAGCACCACAGCCCGGCGGCACCGTCCAGGATCGGACGGTCGTCCACGTCGAGGTAGTACATGCCCTCGGCGCGCACCAGCAGGCGCGGCGAGGCCTTGAACTGGCGGTTGGCGCTGAACGGCATCCAGAACGCGTCCAGCGAGGCCGGCGTCTGGGTTGCCAGGGAGGACAGCGGGGTTTCGACGGACGCCATCGGCCACTCCAGTCTGCATCGGTGCTCACGACTTTATCGCAGCTGCATCACGGCCGCCCGTGACGAGCGCGGTATAACGGAGCCATGAACAACGAGCGCACGCGGGAACAGTGGCAGCAGCAGGCCGACGCCCTGGTCATCCACGGCCAGGCGTTCATCGACGGCCGTTTTGTGGATGCCGCCAGTGGCGCGCTGTTCGACTGCATCAGCCCGGTCGACGGACGCCGGCTGGCCCAGGTGGCTGACTGCGATGCGGCAGATGTCGAGCGCGCGGTCGTCGCCGCCCGCCGCAGTTTCGAGGCCGGCCATTGGTCGCGCGCCGCGCCGGCACAGCGCAAGCGCATGCTGCTGCGGTTGGCCGATCTGGTTGAACAGCACGCCGATGAACTGGCGCTGCTGGAAACCCTGGACATGGGCAAACCGGTGCGCGACGCCCGCCACGACGACCTGCCCGGCGCGATCCGCTGCCTGCGCTGGACCGCCGAAGCCGTCGACAAGGTCTATGGCGAAATCGCCCCGACCGCAGTTGACACGCTGGGCCTGATCACCCGCGAGCCGGTGGGTGTCGTGGCCGCCATCGTGCCGTGGAACTTCCCGCTGCTGATGGCGATGTGGAAGATCGCCCCGGCGCTGGCGGCCGGCAACTCTGTGATCCTCAAACCCTCCGAGCGCTCGCCGCTGAGTGCGCTGCGGCTGGCCGCGCTGGTCGCCGAGGCCGGGCTGCCGGAGGGCGTGTTCAACGTGCTGCCCGGACACGGTGCGCGCACCGGTGAGCCGTTGGCCCTGCACATGGACGTGGACGCGCTGGCCTTCACCGGCTCCACCGCCGTGGGCCGCACGCTGCTGCAATGTGCGGGCCGCTCCAACCTCACGCGGGGCTGGCTGGAGTGCGGAGGCAAGAGCCCGAATCTGGTGTTCGCCGACGCACCGGACCTGGACGCGGCCGCCCAGGCCGCCGCGCAGGGCATCTTCTACAACCAGGGCGAGGTCTGCACCGCCGCCTCCCGGCTGCTTGTCCAGCGCTCCATCCAGGACGTGTTCGTTACCCGCGTGCTGGCGCATGCCCGGCACCTGCAGCCCGGTCATCCGCTCGATCCGCAGGCTCCGATGGGCGCACTGGTGGACGAAGCCCACGCGGGCAGGGTGATGGACTACATCGCCCGTGGCGAAAGCGAAGGTGCGCGCCTGCTGCTGGGCGGCCGGCGCGCGCAGGTGGTGGCCGGAGGCAGCTATGTGGAGCCGACGGTGTTCGACGAGGTCGATACGCGCCATGTGATCGCCCGCGAGGAGGTGTTCGGGCCGGTGCTGGCGGTGATGGGCTTCGACCGCGAGGACGAAGCGTTGCGGCTGGCCAACGATTCGCCCTATGGGCTGGCAGCCGGGGTCTGGACGCGCGATCTGTCCCGTGCCCACCGCGTCGCCCGGCAGCTGCGCGGCGGCAGCGTCTGGGTGAACCAGTGGGATGGCGGCGACATGACAGCGCCGTTCGGCGGCTACAGGCAGTCCGGTATCGGCCGCGACAAGTCGCTGCACGCCTTCGACAAGTACACCGAGCTGAAAGCCACGTGGATCGCGCTGGGCCATTGAATCCCGGTGCCCCGGCGTGACGGTATCGGCTGCAACCAACCGCCCGCAGGCGCGGACGCGCATGGCAGAATCCGGCAGCTGATATTTCCTGCGTGACCGATGTCGACTCCCAACGCCGCCACCCCCGTCAACTCCCCGCGCCGCGTGCTGGCTGCCAGCCTGATCGGCACCACCATCGAGTTCTACGACTTTTACATCTACGCCACTGCGGCGGTACTGGTGTTCCCGCACCTGTTCTTCCCGCAGAGCAGTGACAGCGCGGCGATGCTGCAGTCGCTGGCGACCTTCGCGGTGGCGTTCATCGCTCGACCGGTGGGCTCGGCCGTGTTCGGCCACTACGGCGATCGCATCGGCCGCAAGGCCACCCTGGTTGCCGCCCTGCTCACCATGGGCATCTCTACCGTGGCCATCGGCCTGCTGCCCACCCACGCCAGCATCGGCGTGCTGGCACCGGCGCTGCTGGCGCTGTGCCGCTTCGGACAGGGCCTGGGATTGGGCGGTGAGTGGGGGGGAGCGGTGCTGCTGGCCACCGAGAATGCGCCGCCGGGCAGGCGAGCCTGGTACGGCATGTTCCCGCAGCTGGGCGCACCGCTCGGCTTCCTGCTCTCCGCCGGCGTGTTCCTGATCCTCGGTCACTGGATGCCTGACGATCAGTTCCTGCAGTGGGGCTGGCGCGTGCCCTTCATCGCGAGCGCCCTGCTGGTGATGGTCGGGCTTTGGGTGCGCCTGAACATCCACGAGACCCCGCAGTTCAAGGCCGCGCTGGACCGCAACGAGCGCGTGCGCCTGCCGATGTGGACCGTGCTGCGCCACCACGGCGTACCCATGATCCTCGGCACGCTCGGGGCCTTTGCGACCTTCGTCCTGTTCTATCTGATGACGGTGTTCACCCTGGGCTACGGCACCACCGTGCTGCATTACAGCCGCGAGCAGTTCCTGCTGATGCAGATGGTCGGCATCCTGTTCTTCGCCGCGGGTATTCCGCTTTCGGCGCTGTACGGTGACCGCTGGGGCACGCGTCGCACCATGATCGTGGCCACCGGCCTCATTCTTGGTTTCGGCGTGGTGTTCGCGCCGCTGTTCCAGGCCGGCAGCCCGTGGATGGTGATCGCCTTCCTCTCGCTCGGCCTGTTCCTGATGGGCCTCACCTATGGCCCCTGCGGTACCTTCCTGGCCGAGATCTACCCGGTCCAGGTGCGCTATACCGGGGCCTCGCTGTCGTTCAACCTGGCCGGCATCCTCGGAGCCGCACCGGCCCCGTATGTGGCCACCTGGCTGGCCGAGCGTTTCGGCCTGCTGGCGGTGGGCTATTACCTGTGCGTGACCGCGCTGGTCACCCTGCTGGCGTTGCTGGCGATGAGCCGGCGCGCCGCGCTCAGCCAAAGAGGCGTTTGACCGTGCGGCTGAGCCAGCCGCCCTGCTGGTGGTCGCGGGCAAACTGGTTCAGGTGCGCCTTCACCGACGGCGCATAGGCCTGGTCATCGCCACGGATGTGGTTGAACAGCCAGCGCGAGAGCATGGTGCGCAGTTCGTCGGTGACGTCCTCGCCTGCCTGGAAGCGCATGCGGTACTCCATCACGCGCTTGCCGAAGATCTCGTGCACGCGCTTGTGCGCGGCGCAGAACGGATAGCCGGCTTCCTCCATGAGCTCTTCCTCGAACGCGAAGTGCGACATGGTGTAGTCGATCAGTTCGTCGATCACCTCGGCCACCGCCAGCCGCTGCAGGCTGCTCTGCGTGGCGTGTAGATGGTTGAGCATCTCCACGATCCGCATGTGCTGGTGGTCGATGACGTCGATCCCCGTGTTGAGATCGTCCTGCCAGACCAGAACGGCCATGTCGCGCTCCCTGTGCGATGTGCGTTGGGAGCCACTCTATGCAGGGGGGGCGGCCCCTGCGTTGATCTGGATCAAGGCACCGCTTCAGCAACCGGGGCGGGGGTGGTGCTGTGGGTCGCGCTGACCCGGTTGCGTCCGCCCGCCTTGGCCAGATACAGCTGGCGGTCCGCCTCGGAGATGAGCAGATGCAGGGAATCGCGCGTGGGCGTCAGATGGCACACGCCGATGCTGACGGTCATGCGCAGGATCGTCGGCCCCAGGTGGACCTGCAGCGACGCGATGCGCTGGCGCAGCATCTCGAAGTAGCCCAGCGCCTCGTCTTCTTCCAGCCCGGGCACCATCAGGCAGAACTCCTCGCCGCCGAAGCGGGCGATCAGATCCTGGTCGCGGGCATGGTCGGCCACGGTAGCGGCCACCGCGCGCAGCGCGTCGTCGCCCGCCTCATGACCGTAGGTGTCGTTGATGTGCTTGAAGTGGTCAATGTCGATCATCGCCACCGCGACCCGCTCGCCGTTGAGCTGCCGTTGCGGCAGCTGCCGCTGGCTCTGCTCCAGGAAGCAGCGGCGGTTGGGCAGGCCGGTCAGGAAATCGCGCGTGGCCAGATCCTGCAGGGTGCCGATCAGCTCCAGCTGGTCGACGTTCTGCGACACGCGGCAGAAAAACTCCTCGCGCGAGAAGGGTTTGCGCAGGAAGTCGTTGGCACCGTTCTTGAGGAAGCGCGGAATCAGGGTCGGGTCGGTGTTGCCGGAAATGCCGATCACCGCCACCTTGTCGCGCGAGCGCAGGGTGCGCAGGCGGCGGGTGAACTCCACGCCCTCCATGCCGGGCATTTCCTGGTCCACCACGGCCAGGCGGATGGCCGGATGGGCTTCAATGGCCTTGAGACCCTCGGCCCCGTCAGCGGCTTCGTAGACCACATGGCCGTACATGCGCAGCAGTGAGGCAGCGTACATGCGCGCGGACATGGAATCGTCCACCACCAGCGCGGCGATGCGGCGGTTGCGCTCCAGGCGCTGCACCAGCCACACCAGATAGTCCACGCTGCCGGGGGTGTTCTTCAATACGTAGTCGATGATCTGCTGCTGCAGCACGCGCTTGCGCAGGTCTTCGTCGTACACGCCACTGACCACCACGGTGGGCAGGCCGCGTGAGACGAAGAAGTCGACCACCTGGTCGCGGTCGCCATCGGCGAGCACCAGGCCGGTGAGCACCAGGAACCAGCCGTCCTCCTCGTCGAGCAGGCGGCCGGCCTCGGCGAGGCTGGTGGCGACCGACACCGGCAGCTCCAGCCGCTGTTCGATGCCTTCCTTCAGCATGGTGGTGAACGTGCGCGAGTTCTCCACCAGCAGGATGCGCTGGGGAAGGGCTTCACCGGGGCTGCTGTCAAAAGCGCCCTGCAACAGTGCCGGCATGTTTCGTTCGCTCGAATCCGGGTGGGTCGGAGTAGGTAGCGGCGCGGATCCGTCGGACTTTAGGGTGGATTTCTGAATCTGTGGGGTGCGTGCCGGTTCTGGGGTGCGTCCTGGGTACTTCGGCTGTGTTGCTGGATTGCTGGATCCGCGTGGGGACACGCAATGCGTGTCCATTGCCGGATCCAGGCGAACAGCCGGTGCGCAGCGGTCTTCTGGCTTGGCCGTCCGGTGCGGGTTTGCGGGACACGCCGTGAATACGTCCATGTAGGCTCGTCAAAAACATCCATGTTTTTGACGGTCCCGCAAACC